>NZ_JAGEKJ010000005.1:0-235592 GCF_049887835.1 Gluconobacter sp. NFX36
AACCGGGCCAGCCGCTCTTCAACATCAAAGAAACCAGGCTGCTTCATCTGCCATCATCCCCAATCAACGCAGGAGAGATGGAATCACAGAGGAACCCTCAAATCCAGAAGGTTTTTCGAACCCTCCAACTGTAAAGCCGCCGCAGGCAACGGAACGTGATGTCGTTTACAAACAGCCTCAATGCGGGAAACGCGTTCGAGAATATGCGGCGGGGCAGGAGCGTAATTATATTTAGCCCTCTTTACAGCGCCTGTGGCGAGAATACCCGAATTAAAGCCTCCGCCGACAAGTAACGTGACATTCCTTTGTTCACAAAGCGGCAGAAAATCCCGCAAAGCATCCTGTTCAAGCAAGGTGTAACGACCTGCAAGCAGAAAGCAGTCGAAATCATGCTGTTGAAGGGCAGCATGACAAACTTCCCATTCGTTCACACCAACGCCAATAGCCTTGACGACGCCCTCGGTACGCAGTTTTTCAAGCGCCCGCCAGGCTCCGTCCATTGCCTGTTTGAAAACTTCTGGCTGGTTTTGCCCATGTGTGAACCGGTCAATGTCATGGATAAACACCATATCGATCCGTTCAAGAGCTAGTCGCTGCAATGAATCTTCAAAAGATCGCATTGTCCCATCATAAGTATAGTCAAATCTCATGCGGTTGGGTGCTGCATTGACCCAGGGAGCGAAATCGATTTCGGCGCGAGGTGCGGCGTGCAGTGTACGACCAACTTTCGTGGCAATGACAAAGTCATCCCGGTTTTTCCACCTGAGAGCCTGTCCGAGCCTCAGTTCGGCCAGGCCATGACCATACATCGGAGACGTATCGTATAGGCGGATCCCCGCATCCCAAGCATGTTGTATCATCTGATTTGCGTCTTCTTCGGACACTTCCTGCAGAAAATTTCCGAGCGGTGCGGTCCCGAAAGCGAAAGCTGTAACGCTAAAGTTGTTACGGCCAAATTTGCGTGTTTCTGATGGCTTCATCGTCGATCCTCCCGAGGGGATTATGTTCACGACATGGGACGAAATTTGACGGAAAGGCCGCTGGCTTCACGGTTGTGACCAACGCAGGGGACTTCCAAGAGTATGGTTATTTACGCTTCACCTGCAAAAAGAATAACGATGGCACGATAACTTTACAATCATGTCTGGTTACTTGACAAAGAATTGCCAGAAATAAGCCCATTATACCTCTGAATGTAGCAGAAAAGATTGCTCTATACGTCGCTTCCTGCCATGGAGGCGCCATGACGAAAAACAGGCACTTTGAAATTTTTCTCGCAACGTCCCCCGGTCTTGAAGACATGCTTTGCGCCGAGGTGAAACTGAAAGGGTTTCGCCAGCCCAAAGTTGTTCCTGGGGGAGTGACACTGCGGGGAGGATGGCCTGAAGTCTGGCGCGCAAACCTCTGGGTCCGTGGCGCCAGCCGTGTATTGGCGCGAGTTGCACAATTCCGTGCTGAATATCTGAATCAACTTGAACTCCGCTCCAAAGAAATCCCTTGGAGTGAATTGCTCAAACCTGACGTGCCGTTCCAAGTTGAAGTTTCGTGCTCATCTTCGCGAATTTATCATAGCGGAGCCGCAGCTGAACGCATTTCCAAAGCCATCACGGAGACGCTTGGAGCACCAAATTCCGAAACTGCACCTGTTATTGTTCGCGCACGGATCGAGAATAATTTCTGTACGCTCAGTCTGGATACATCCGGTGATCTTCTGCACCGACGGGGCCATAAGGAAGCCGTTAATCGCGCGCCCATGCGTGAAACAATGGCCTCACTGTTTCTGCGAAAATGTGGATACACCGGTCAGGAACCCATTCTTGACCCTATGTGCGGGTCAGGAACATTCGTTATCGAGGCGGCCGAAATCGCAGCGCGCCTTAATCCGGGCCGCTCGCGGCAGTTTGCGTTTGAACGGTTTGCCACATTTGATTCAGCTGCGTGGGAGCAGATGCGCGCAGTGAAAAGCCAGCGTACCCCGGAATTTCACTTCTACGGAAGCGATCGAGACGCTGGAGCGATTGCTATGAGCAAAGCCAACGCTGAGCGTGCTGGTGTTACAGCATATACAACCTTCAGCCAGGCTACAGTGAGCGATATAACGCCTCCTGCTGGCCCGCCAGGTTTGGTAATTCTGAATGCTCCGTATGGCACTCGCCTGGGTGACAAAAAGAAACTGTCAGCTTTGTATAGAGCGCTCGGTAAGCGATTGCTTGAGCATTTCAAAGGCTGGCGGGTAGGAATTATCACAACGGAAAAATCACTGGCTCACGCAAGCGGATTGCCGTTCCTACCAGCAGGGGCTCCAATCCCTCATGGTGGATTGAAGGTCTTTCTATTCCAGACAGACGTACTGAAGTAGTATTTTAGACAAAATGGGCCGAACTGTATTCTTGAAGAAAGTACTCAACCCTTTCAATAAAAAGAGACGTGAAGGGATTTGAAACTTTCGAACGAGCAACAATCGAAACTGTCTGAGGATGAATGCCGTTTTCTCGTAATGTGAGAAACTTGAGCTTTCCCTCAGATTGTTCCTGAATAATATCGAGCGGCGTTAGAAAGGTAATATTCCCCGGCACAAGAGCCATTTGTCGCATGAGTTCAATAGAATTGGTTTCAAGAGAAGGCGTAAAGGTCAATCCCTTCGCCGTATATAGATCCTCCAGGTGAGGACGGATCGCCATACTCTCATCTGCTACTACCAGTGGCCAAGCATTACAGTCTTCAAGACTGATGGATTCCTGATGAGCAAGAGGATGCTGCACACTCATAACCACACCGAGGGGCACACTTCTGGACGCCTGTACGACCAGTCCATTTTCTGATGGAATATCAAAACCTATTCCGATATCGGCCTGACCATTCTTGACTACTTCGACCAGATCATGCGTGCCATAGGTACTGACATGAGTTCGTACATTCTGATGCGTATTATGAAAGTCTGTTAAAGCCAGCGGAAGAAAGGTAGAAACCGGCCCCACCATTGTGGCGATCGAGAACTCGCCACGTTTCAATCCTTTCAGATCTTCCAGAATTTGGCGGGTGTGATTCATGTTCTTCAGAGTTTCACGAACATGCGCCAGCAAGATTTCCCCGGAGGCCGTCAATACGAGTTTTCGGGGAAGTCGCTGAAAAATCGGGGCACCAAGATCCTGCTCTAAAGCCAAAATCTGCCGATTGATCGCCGTGGAAGCGACATTCAAGTGTTCTCCAGCTTTTCTTATGGAGCCGCAACGGGCGACTGTATCCAGATAGACCAGAAGTCGACTGTGCAGCATGGCAGAACTTTCATCCAAAAGATGCACAATAGGAACATTCCGAAACACCTTCAAGATTTTGTACCGCCTCCGCATTGAGAATGCTTCAAAAACAGTGAGGCAGCTTATGAAGCGATAGTGGCACAAACAACACAGACGCCATTCTCGTTAGCGAGATGTTAATAAGACGCCTCTAACCCAACCATAATCTCGTTGAAAATATTTCTGTTAACTGATTATTATATATGGGTTTTTATCGTTTGTGATTTAAAAACTTACCAAACGATTATATTGTGAAACATTCCCTTAGGTGTGCAAAAAAGATCCACAAGTGTGACATATCTCGCAAGTGATCTCTTTTTGATATCACTGTGAGGCAATTATTCGCCTTTTGAGGCAGTGCTTGATTATGTTACGAGTCCGTTATGGGAAGGGTCTTCTGATCGGAGACCAAGTCCTGTGGAGAACGTTAAGTGTCTTGTAGCAGGGGAAGCCAGCAGGTTATGTGTCCATATCGATCTGAAAAACAGTCTTATAAAAAGGCCCTCCTCCTTGTAACGTGTCTGGCGGGTTTTAGTTCAGTATTCATTGCTGAGCCAGTTCGGGCTGCAACCAGCCCCGTCAAACACAAAACCGCTCACGCTCATCGCATGGCAACTCAGAGCCAGCGTGCCTCTCGTGATGCCGCTGTGACTGCTGCCCCTGAACACCCCAAGATGCGTCGTCCGTCGTCGATTAACTCTACAGGGGACGAACACGTAACTGTTTCTACGTCCCGTCTGGCACGTAGTCGCGGCGGCGGCATGATGCGCGTTGAAACGGCACCTTACGCTATCCAGACCATTACCAAAGCCTTTATTGAGGCCAAGAGCCCGACCAGCACGGCACTTGATCTCATCAAGAACCTGCCAAGTGTCAACGTTTCTACGCCCGATACGTCAGGTATGCAGGGCGGCCGTATTCAGAGCCGAAGCCTGACCGATGCCGACATGGCACTCATGGTCGATGGGGCGCCAGCAGCCAGCGCATCTTATCTGGCGGAAGATATTGACTCTGAAAACCTCGATAGCGTCAGCATGATGCCTGGGTCTTCTCCAATCGACCTGCCTGCGACATCCGCTGCTGCAGGTGTCATGAACGAAACATCTCATGATCCCTCCCACCAGTTTGGCGGGCTGATTGATTTTTCATATGGCACTAACAATCTGTCGCGCGAATTTATTCGCATTGAGTCTGGTGATATTGCGAAGACAGGTCTCCGCAGCTACCTCTCGTTCTCCAATACTCATGCAAGATCATGGATGGGGGCAGGCATCAATCAGCGCCGTCACCTCGACTTCGGTATTCGTAAGGACTGGGAAAACGGGTCTTATGCGAAACTGTTCATGTCCTGGAACTATGAAGATTTCGTAATTGACAATTACCCAACAGCTGCTCAGTTCCACCAGTATAAGGAGACAGGTACTGGGTACGGTCGCAAAGCTGAATTTGATTCGATTGGAAACGATTACTGGAAGAATAATATTGATCACTGGAACCAGCTATTCCTGAGCGCCCCGATCCACGTTGTTCTTACGGACAAGCTGCAGTTCGATCTGCGCCCGTACTATAACTGGGGGCAGGGCTGGGACGGTTCGTCTGGCGGCTTTGCAACAGGCACCACGAATTATAAGTCAGGCGAGACAATTGCCTCAGGCACACCTCTGACAAGCTACTTCCAGGAAAATGGTGCACTTGATGTCGGTGCGACAGCCAAGCTTGGCTACGATATCGACAAACACAACCACCTTGACTTTGGTTACTGGTACGAAAATCAAGATTACACCCAGCACTTCCCAACCAGCGTGACAAAGGCGGACGGCTCAAACCCGAGCCCGAATGATTCCACATATCAGGTTTATTCGGGAAGCAGTCGCTCTTACCCCGGTAATACGACCGGATATGAAATTCATTCGCTATTCCTTCAGGAAACAGCGAAGTATTTCCATGATCGGCTCTTGGTCAATGCTGGTTTCAAGTATGTCATGTCCAATGTCTGGTACAGAACATACCCAGGCAACAAGCAGATGGGTCAGAACCTGACTGCGCCATTGCCTCATCTTTCGATCAGCTATCACTTCAACGAACATCATCAGGTGTACGTGAACGCTGAAGGCGATTTCCGCCAGCCCTCTGCGTCTGCGCTCGGGAATACGACTTATACCGGGACACTTCCAAAAAACCAGTATTCCATCAAGGAAGAACTCGGTTACCGATATAATGACAAATATGTCATCGTCGATCTGGATCTGTTTAATTACAATATTACAAACAGACTTCTCAGCACCTATCTGGGAAATAATCAGAGTGGCGTCGTCAATGCTGGAAACCAGACAGCGCGTGGCTTTGACGTGATGATTTCTACTCAGCCTATTTATGGGTTTAGCCCTTATGTATCGTTTGAGTACCTGAATGCTCGAATGGATACTAACATTGCAGCATCCGATGCCTTGGGAAATCTGACTGCATTCCGGACGAAAGGAACGCAGGCACCTCTCTCGCCTCACGTCATGGCAAATTTTGGCCTGACATATGCGCACGAAGGCTTCTTTGCCAACGCCACCGTTCATTATACCGGTCCGCAATCTGTCTCTATCGCCGGAGATCAGCGCATTCCGGGTTATGTGACCAATACACTGTCTCTAGGGTATCACTTCAAGCCGGTGTGGTATGCGAAATCCCCGACCATTCGCTTGAACTTTACCAACCTGACGGGTTCCATTGTTCGCACAGGTGTGGTCGGCGTAGCCACAAATACATCGGCAGTCCGCTTGATGAATGGCAACCTTTCCAAAACGGGTTCAGGCGCCCAGTTTTATGTTGAGCCGCGCTTCAGCATGACTGGAACAATTTCTACAGCGTTCTGATAAATATTTTTACCAAACAAATGCCCTCTGAATCTTCAGGGGGCATTTGTTTATAAATTCATTACAATTGAGAAAAACAGTCGCTACTTATCTGACATGGCGAGCAGGTGGCACGGCTTGAGTCGTATTTTCCTAAGAGCCACGACAAGCCCGAAGTGGATGATCGTCAGGTGCTAGCCTGAATATTTTCGTCAATCGCAATGGCCTTCGTTAGCGGAACGTGATGGTATCACAAGAGCATTATTCCTACGGGAGATGAGAGGTCTGGTTGCACACAAGCTCTCCGATCGTAAGATTGTCATCCTCGACGCAACCTATCTGAAGGCGTATCGTACGGCTTCCAATCTGCAGATAAAAAAGGGATACGGACCACCTGATCGGCCTGAAAGGCGGAATGAGCACCAAGCTTAACCCCATTAGCGGTACGAACAATCACCCTTTGAGCTTCCTCATGACCTCAAGAGGAGATCATTAATTATATCGATGTCGCCGCTTTGTTCGATGAGTGCTAAAGGTCCAACGGCTACTCGTCGACCAGGACCCTTAAAATACGGCAAGCACTGCTACAAACGCATAGAGAGCATGTTCGAACGTTTTCAAGGACTGGCGCCGCGTTGCGGCCTGCTACGACAGGCGTCTCACAACCTTTTTCTCTACGATTATACTCGCTGCCACCGTCATCTTAGGATTATAATTCATGAAACCAGAAACTAAAGGTAACGGGTCATCACGTAAATAAAAATAAAATTTTTAGGAAGTCTCAGGATAGTACAACACGTTATGGTAGATGCTTACATATCCACTTTCGACTTCCTGCGCAGTTGAAATATTATGCTTTAGTTATAAGTTCGGAATTTAGATTTTTTACGAGATCAGATCCGGATGCGACAAACCCATAACATTGTCGGACATTATAGAGTGTAGCCTGCTCACAAAACTCCGGAGAGGTTGTCGCTGAGCAATCATTGAGAAGAATACAATCATACCCCAGACACCCTGCATCCGTGAGCGTACTTAGAACGCATTGATCGCTGTTGACGCCGGCAAAAAGCAGGGTATCCACACGCAGGTTTTTCAGGATCCCTTCAAGAGGAGTATCCCAAAAGCCACTCATCCTGTATTTTGCAACATGAATATCCTCTACCTCGACATGTAGCTCGTCGATAATGGCAGCATTCCAACTCCCATCTTCAAGCACTTTCCTGTCCGCTATGCCCAGCGCAGATCCGATGCCCTTATTCTCCCCGGTCGGATCATAAACATGCAGCACTGAGGGAGGCAGGTTAAGTTTATCCGGACGATTGCCCCAGTTCAGCCAGATGACCGGAACATCATGCTCTCGCAGGACAGGAAGGAGCGTCTGTAAAGGCTTAATTGGGCGACGCGCGGCAGAAATATCTACACCAATAGAGGCGAGCCAGCCCTCAGAATGACAGAAATCGTTCTGCATATCGATGACAATGATCGCAGTTTTTGCCAGATCAAGAGTCAGACTTTGGGGAACGGATGGAAGACTGACAGTTCTGGATTTACGGTCTGGTCGTAACAGACTGATAGAAGCCTCTGTGGCCCCCCAACTGTTAGCATATGTGCTACCCAAACGTCTCATTGACTCCCTCCGCAGAGTACAGCCAGGTCTTCAGCGTCCAGCTTAACGGGAATACCGCTGCGAATTAAGTCGCCAAAAGCTTCATCCGGTGTCATGACAGTCAGCGTATAAAGCTTACTGGTGCCAGTGTTCTCCAGAATATGTTCCGAGCCAGGTTTAACCAGAAGAGCGTCTCCGGCTTTCAGCTCACAGCTTTTGCCGTCACACCAAGCACGACCCGTACCCGAAAGAACGAAAAACATTTCGTCAGCGTCTGTATGTGTGTTCGGAGGTGTAGCTCCTCCGGGTTCAAAGATTTCTACGACAGCTATGGAAGAATAATTACCAGCTTTCCTATCAAACAGGATGGCAAAGTAATTGGTTGAGTCCGGCGCAATCCGGAAGGCTTCAACACTATAGGGGCTGCATTTTGCAAAAGACATGAGAATTAGCTTTCCTGTTTGAGCCAAGGAAGAAGAAGATAGGTGCCGGAACCGCATTTCAGATGAACTGTTGTGACCCGCTGCTGATCCAGCGTCGCCGCGATGGGGCTGCCGCCTGTGCCGGGATTGACTGGAAAGACCGGAAAGCAGGCGAGGGAGAGGGAAAGCCTGAGCCGTTCACCCTTTTTAAGGGTCAAGCATGTGCCGCGCATCGGAAGAAGGGTTTGACCGGGCTTAGCTAAGGCATAGCCTTCGGCAAGCGGGTGAACCTTTCCGTGCACATCCACACGGGATAGGATGGCGTGGATATCGAAGCTCTCGTATTCGCTCTCGAACTCGAAACAGCCTGTGACAGTCCCTGCCAGAAGTCTGTTCGTCTCCTGCAGGGGGGTCGTAAAGGTCAGCACGTCTGACCGAGCGTCTGTCCGCGTCCGATCTACTGGGCCGCCGGGAAAGCCGAAGCTGCCGCCGCACGACGCTGCAGGGCGCCATGGATCAAGAGTAAGGCTTTCAGACAAAGCCAGCGCATCATCTGGTACCGCAAGAGCCAAGGCGCCATCTCGGGTATCAATGGCAGCGCGCCCATTCCCATACGGAAACGCCTGCGTATTCCCTTCCGGCAGGTCTTGCAGATTCTGCCACTGACAAGCTCCCATATCGAAAAGACGAACAGGAGCGACCTGCTGCTCAGGTTCTGATTTCAGCCATTGATCAAAGAACCTGATCTGCTGCTGATCAATGTCCGTAATCGCATCGTCACCAACGTCCACATCCCCGATATGGCGGTCCCAAGGGAAATGAGCCCATGGTCCGACAATGAGCCGGGTCGGCGTGTAGGGAGAAAGCGCGCGATAGGCTTCGAGCGTTCCAGGGAGATGACTGTCGTACCACCCGCCGATCAGCAGGACCGCTGGAGCTAATTCTGCAATATCGCTTAAACGGCTAGCGGGTGAGATTTTGTCCCAGTAGGCATCACCGGGAGGCGTGTCTCGCCAGCAGGTGTAATGACTATACTTGGCCAGTAAGGCGTCATGCGCCGGAACGGTAGGCTGACGTCCATTGAAGGACGTCCCGCGGCTGGCAGCAAACAGGATCTGCTGAGCCTCGTAGTCTCCCTTGAGACGGGCCGTTTCCGCCGCGAGTTGTGTGGCCCATCCGATGTTCGCACGCATCGCGAATGCGCCATTCTCGTACGCCCAGTCCCGATCCAGTTGCCATCCAATCATGGCTGGAGCAATCGCCTTTAGCGCCTCCGGTTTTTCGCCGGCTGCCAGTAGCTGATTGCTCCCTTGGAAGGAAAAGCCAAACATGCCGACGCGGCCGTTGCTTCGAGGAAGCGAAGCGGCCCAGGCAATAGTATCGGCGCCATCTTCTGCTTCATGTTCAAAAAGAACGAACTCACCGCCTGACGCCCCACGACCACGGACGTCCTGCATGACGACGATATAACCATGTCGGGCATACCATTCGGGAGGCGCATAACAGAGTGACGTACCAATCTTGCGACCATACGCCTGACGCATGAGAAGAACAGGGAAGGGGCCTTCTCCTTCAGGTTCCCAGATATCCGCCACGAGACGAATACCATCCCGTGTCAGCATGGCTTCCGTACGACGCGGCTTGAGAGCAACCATCAGAGGTCTCCTCCAAGGGTTTCATACGCTGGAGGGACGGCGTCGATGACGCGCCCGGATCTCAGAACCGTACGGCCTGTCTGATTGCGGCTCATCCACTCGTTCATGTTCCGGGCCGGGAAAATAATAAGATCGGCCACGGCGCCTTTCTCAAGACGGTGGTTGCGTCCCATCCAGTCTCCCGGCCGGGTGTTGACGGACTGCACCCAGGGTCGAGTGTTATGGTCGAGATGCCCAATGCGTGTGCCGCCCTGAAGGATTTCATGCATGTCGAAATCCCCATAGGCATAGAAAGGGTCGCGCACATTGTCGCTTGCCAGCATGACCGGCACGCCCGCGGCATCCAGTTCCTGCAACAATGTCACGCCCCGCCAGCGCGGGGTTCGGCCAGCAGTCCGATCCTGAAGATACATGTTGCAGAGAGGCAGGCTGACGATACCAATCCCGGCTTCGGCCAGAAGAGAGATGATGCGTGTTTGAGCGACGTCATCCTGTACGGTCAGGCTGCAACAATGCCCGCACAGGATCTTATGGCGAAAACGATGCCTGAGTGCTGCCTGAGCCACCAGTTCGAGCGCGGTGCCACCTGTTTTGCCGTTTTCATCGACATGCAGGTCGAGTTCCAGCCCGTACTCCGTCGCCAGACCGAACAGCACATCCAACGCCTCTTCCGTCGTGTTGTGCTTCATCAGAACGGCACCCAGAACGCCGCCTTCTGTCTCCGCGACACTCCGCACAATACCGTCCCGGTCTTCGCTCATATAACGCTCAGGCATGGTCAAGGAGACGCCCTGGAGCGCGATCTTTCCGGCCCATTTCTTCTGGATTCTGCGAAGAAGGGGCCAGACCCTGGCTCCATGAACACCGAAGGTATCTAAGTGGGTCCGGATCGCGCTTGTGCCATGGGCATAGGCACAATTCAGGCTGAACTCCATGCGGCGTTCTACATCCGCTTCCGTCCAGTAAGCCTCCCGGTCTTGTGTCGTCGCCTGAAGCGCACCCATGAATGTTCCATCGGGATTGGGCGTCCGATCCCAGATGAAGGCCTTGTCCAGATGGGTGTGACTATCGGCAAAGCAGGGCCAGACCATTTGCTCCTTCAAGTCGACGTTTCCCGAGGTATGGGGAAGTTGGCCTGCCGGGACGATCTCCGCGATGTGTCCGTTCTCGAGTGCGATATCGCAGAGCTTGCTGCCTGCGAGTGCTGAAGGAAGCAGATCTTTCGGAATGCTCGCGTTCAAAAGACCAGAGGGAGATTGTCCGACGGGAAAAGGAAAGGTCATGAGCGGTGTCTCAGGGCGAAGCGTTGCAGGCTGGCGGCGGCGGCGTACAGAACAAGGCCAGCGACGGTAATGAGGAAAAGCGCCGCGAACATGCGCGGGATATCCATCTGAAAGCCCGACTGAAGGATCTGATAGGCCAGACCGGCTGAGTTGCCGCCTGTTCCCGCAACAAATTCGGCGACAATCGCGCCGACCAGGGAGAGGCCGGTGGCAATCCGCAGACCCGCCATGAACATGGGAAGCGCGCTGGGGATGCGAAGCCGGATTAGCGTCTGAAGACGCGAGGCCTTGTGCATCTGGAAGTAAGCCGCCAGATCAGGATCAACGCTCCGTAGCCCCTGGAGTGTGTTGGAAATGACCGGGAAGATCGCGACCAGAGCCGCACAGGCCGTCAAAGCCAGCGGCGTGTTGTGGATCAGGATGATGATCAAAGGGGCAATCGCGACAATTGGCGTAACCTGCATGATGACGACGTAGGGCATCAGGCAACGCTCGATAAGAGGACTTTGCACCAGCAGGAATGCGACGAGCACGCCCCCCACAACAGCAGCGATCAAGGCAGCGAACGTGATTTCCAGCGTGATGAGTAGGGCATGGAGAAGCGCCACGCCATCCAGCATCAATGCACGCCATATGGCCGAGGGAGACGGCATCAGATAGGGCGGGATATGCCAGAAACGGCAGATCCCCTCCCAGATCCCAAGAATAATGATACCGAGCGTGACGGGAGCCAGTAGCGAGAACGTGCGGGAGGACATCATGCGCGCATCTCCTGCGGGATCATGCTTTCCCGACTGGCGTCTTCCAGAAGAATGGCTAGTTCCCGACTGATCCCTGCAAATTGATCCGACAGGCGGAACTCCTCATTGCGGAGGATAGACCGATCGATCTCATACTGAGCATGAATACGGCCCGGACGGGCTGCCATCACCATAACGCGGCTGGAGAGAAAAGCCGCTTCATGCAGGGCATGGGTTACGAACAGTGTGGTCAGGCCGTCTTCATAGCAAAGCCGCGCCATTTCTTCGTCGAGACGATTGCGCGTGAATTCATCCAGAGCACCGAAGGGTTCGTCCATCAGGAGAAGGTCAGGTTCCGTGACAAGCGCCCGAGCGATGGACACACGCATTTTCATGCCGCCGGAAAGCTGGGCCGGGTAATGCTCCGTGACGTGTCCAAGGCCTACGCGTTCCAGGGCCGCCAAAGCACGCTTGTCCGCCGTGGCCCGGTCTACTTTTTCCAGATCGAGAGGCAGACGCACATTTTTCGCGATCGTCGCCCAGGGCATTAACGTGGCGTCTTGGAACACAAACGCCATGCGGCGCCCCTTGCGGCCGACATCACCAAAATTACCACCCCACCAGTTCATTTTCCCACCGGACGGTGTGTGCAGATTGGCAATCAGCTTCAGAAGGGTGCTTTTTCCGCAGCCCGATGGGCCAATGAGCGTGACGAAGTCTCCTTTTTCGACCGTGAGATCGACGGGAGACAGTCCGCGGACGCCGTTGGGGAAAACTTTTTCAATGCTCGCGAGGGAAAGGACGGGACTGCTCATGCCGGAACCGTCGCCAGACCATCGCGGACACATTCAAGCGTGTAGGCACTTTTCCATTGCGGGTTTTCTGGAATAAGCTGAGCGGCGAGTTGGATATCGTAAATGCGCTTCCAGCGTTCATCATTCATCGTCATGATAGGGGCTCCAGGCATTCCAAGAGCCTTGATTTCTTTCAGTTTCTGACGAGACCAGACGAGCTGATCGGAGCTCATATCCGAATTAGCCTTGCGAATGGCGGCATCGCCCTTACTGGCATCCCCGAAGATGTAGCGCTTCCATCCTTCGCTGCTGGCAGCAATGAATTTCCGTAATTCCGGACCACGCTCTTCAAGTGTCTTACGAGACACCATCAGAACGTTTCCGTAAGCCGCGTATCCAAGATCATCCAGAAGGAAGAAATTGAAAGGAATGCCCGCCTTTTTCGCACCGTAAGGCTCGGACGAGACGAAAGCCTGCATGGCCATCTGAGGATTGAAGGCAAAAGGTTGAAGATTGTAGGTGTAAGGATGCACCTGATCTTCAGTGAAGCCATACCGTTTCTTGAGCCATATCCAGAAACTGGCGCGACCTTCCGAACTGATCAGAATGGGATGCCCCTTGAGTTGGGTGATATCGTGGATATCCGGGTGAGTCATTAAGCCGCCGACACCCTTTTGAAAGGTCGTGCCGATCGCGACGGCCGGGATACCCTGAAGGGCGCAGCGGATCGCTTCTTCGCCCTGCATGATGGCGATGTCACACTGACCGGCCATCAGAAGTTGCGTCATGTTCATCTGGGGACCGCCCATCTGAATGGAGACATCCAGATCCTTCTGAGCGTAAAGACCGTCCTCTACTGCCTGATAGTAGCCGCCATGCTCTGCCTGTGCATACCAGTTAGTGAGAAGACTGAGCGGCTTTGTCGCGGCGTTTGCTCTTGTGGTGGGCAGGGAAGACAGAGCTCCCGCAGCCATGATGCCCTGAAGCATGCTGCGGCGGTTGAGCCTTGGTAATGTCATGCGCTGCCTCCCGACTTGATTTTTATAATCAGACCGTAACGGCTTTTTCGTTCCGCTGTGAAGACTTATTCTGCTGCCGGACCGATACCTTTTTCACCTCTTTGTGCACGCAAAAAGGATGCACTCAGTCTCCCTGCTGCGTAAAAACACACACGCCCAGCATTGTCATGAAGAAACGGAACGCCGCTTCTTGCCCGTTCCAGACATGGGACTGCCACATCGCAAACCATTCACCACCGACAACAGAAAAACCGAAGAACCAGATCATGAAACCCAATGCGGTCGCGACAGGAACCAGCGCACGGCCAGAGCGAAACTCTTCAGCAGGCGCCTTGACTGCCCGTGCCATTTGCAACGCAGCAAAGGAAAAGAGGACACCAGTCAGGAATTCCGCCCCAATGATAAGGACATAAAAAATATGCCAGAGCAGGGGAGAAGAGACGGCTCTCCATCTGAGCGCATTGCCCGGGAATGTCGTATCCATAGACAGGACATGCCGGACAAACTCATAATTTGATCCGTAATCCATCATATTGTTCACAGCCACTAGGAGCCCAAACACTCCAAGAGACGCGACCATGACGGTTTTAGACACCCGACTCAAGAGTATGGCACGAGTAGGCTTCATGGGCGAAGAGAAGAGTGACATGCAGGGCCTTCCATGGAATTTTCAGAAACGCTAACGGAATGTCTTCACAGTTTGTGAGCTTTTTTTTGCACTCATATGATCGAAAATAGATGCTTTAAAAGTTGCAAAGTTCCTGTTTCTCATATCTTTTCGTTCCGGGATAATATCATATCGGAACAGGAAATTTGTCAGCCCGGATCGACCGGGATGCGTCATTCCACACGACGAACAACGGAAGCCAAGCCCATGACAAGCAGCCCCGAGACGGTTTTCTGGCCCAAGAAATATTGGTGTGACATGATTTCCCGCCAGTTCCGCCATCTTCCGCCAGAAACGGTGGCAATTCTGCCTGTGGCTGCTGTTGAACAGCATGGCCCACATCTACCAGTCTATGTGGATGCCTGCATCAACGAGATGCTGCTAGACAAGGCTCTCGAAGCTCTTCCTTCAACAGTTCCAGCGACCGCGCTTCCGATCCAGGCTGTTGGAAAAAGTGAGGAGCATGTGGCGTATCCTGGTACGTTGACGCTGAGTGCTCAGACCCTGACACAGGTTCTGATCGAAATTGGCGAGAGTGTTGCGCGTTCGGGTGTAAAGCGTCTGGTTCTTCTGAATTCCCATGGTGGACAGCCACAGATCCTTGATATTGTTGCAAGAACGCTTCGTCGAACGCATGGAATGTTTGTGGTTTGTGTGGGCTGGTCCCGGTTTGGTGTGCCAGATGGCATGTTCACAGCCGAAGAGCGCCAGTACGGCATTCATGGCGGCGACATCGAAACCTCTCTGATGCTGCATCTTCGGCCCGACCTCGTCGATATGAGCCGCGCAGACAATTTCGAGCCCTGGCCACAAAAACTGGCCGAGACCGCGAAGTGGCTGGAAGCAGAAGGCCGTGTCGGTTTTGGCTGGCTGACCCATGACATTCATCCGTCCGGGGCCGCTGGCAATGCGGGCATTGCGACGGCGGAAAAGGGCGAGGCCGTTGCCAATCAATGGATCAAGGGTTTCCTTGAGCTTCTTGCAGAAATTGCAGAATACCCACTCGACCGCATTCGCCCCATCACTGAGGATCTTGGCCGATGAGCAGTATTGAAACCTTCCTCTCGTTGCTCGGTGACATTCCTGTTCAGACGGTTCCGGCTCTCGTAAAGCGCAAAAGTCGCGATTTCTACTGGTACAGCCCGGTTCTGAAGCGACAGCTCGACAGCTGTTTTGCGGATTGTATCGTAATGCCGCGTAATGAAGAGGATCTTCTCAAGATTGCCTCTGCGGCACGCGAAACGAAGACACGCTTGACCCCACGTGGAGGGGGCACCGGTAATTATGGTCAGGCCGTTCCGATGGAGGGCGGGGCTGTCATTGAAATGACAGAACTGAACAAGCTGCTCTGGGTCAAGGATGGCGTTGCACGCGTGCAGGCTGGCATGAATATGCTGGATCTGGATCGAGCCTTACAGGAGCAGGGCTGGGAAGTCCGCATGTATCCCTCCACCAAGCGGACAGCCACGATTGGCGGCTTTATTGCAGGTGGTTCCGGCGGCATTGGATCGGTTCGCTGGGGCGGTCTGTCATCGCCGGGAAATGTTCTGGCCCTGCGTCTGATGACACTTGGTAAAGAGCCCGAAGTTGTAGAGCTACGGGGCGAGGATGCTCGCAGTGTTCTGCATACTTATGGAACGACCGGCCTGATTACCGAGCTTGAAATCGGGGTGGAACCTGCCGTGAACTGGCAGGATATGGCCGTTTCGTTCGCTTCCTTTGAGGAGGCTGCTGTTTTCGCAAGAGACATCGCCTTGCAAAGTGGCATTCAGAAGAAACTTGTCTCCGTTGTGGATGGCGACCTACCGCCGTTTTTTGCCTCTGTGCGCGAGCACGTCCCAGAGGGAGATTCCCTTGTCATTCTCATGATTGCTCCGGCAGGAATCGAGACAGTCAAGCTGCTGACAACAAAGGCAGGCGGCCAGCTTTGTTACGAAGCCAACACGCGGGACATGGAAAACACGTCCGGCGCAACGCCGCTGTATGAATTGACGTGGAATCACACGACACTTCAGGTGTTGAAGAAGGATCGCGGATATACCTATCTCCAATGCGGCTATCCGGCAGACGGCACACTCGACAAGGTTGCGGAAATCAGGGCACTTTTCCCTGATGAACTGATGATGCACCTGGAATTTTTCCCGATGGGTGGTCATGTCAGTTGTGCGGCTCTTCCGGTCATTCGCTTTACGGATGAAGGCCGTCTTAATTACATCATCGCGGAACATGAAAAACGTGGCGTGAACATCGCCAACCCTCATGTTGTAACGATTGAGGAGGGCGGCATGCATCGTGTGGCATCACCAGATCTGGCCGCCATCAAGAAGCGTTATGATCCGCTGCTTTTGCTCAATCCGGGCAAGATGCTCAGCGCCAGAACGCTGGAGCCTCAGGACTTATAACCAGAACACGACTTTGCAGCGAGTGTCATAACCTGTTGCACCGTTTGTATTTCCGCTTGTCGTATTTTAGCGGTTTCTTAAGGAGGCTCCGCCTTGGGGAGACTGCCCAGAAAGGCAGCGGCACCAATGTAACCACTAATCTGGCCTGCGGTCATGAAGAAGTCGAGCAGACATCCGTTTCGGCCGGTAACAGCACACAGTTTCGTATTTACCTCGCCTTCGGTACACCCAATCAGACGGCCTGTATGCTCTTCTTCAACCAACAATGCGAAGCCATATGATGTGCCTTGAGAGGGGCGCATCAATCATGATCGTCTGAGGCTCTGCCTTTCCGGCAACCAGACCGTCCATCAGGCGAATGAAGACCCCCATAGCACTCCAGCACTTGTAAAGCGTCTTGTGTGGACTGTATTCCCGGAGCGCATCACGCCACCAAATCCCGGGACTAAATACCCCAGGCATGAGCTGCCTGACCATTTTTCAGGTCAGACAACATCGCGTCGCAGCCTGATGGCCCGGTCCATCATCAAGACTTGGCTTTTTGCAACGCCGCAAAATTGGCCTGAAGACGTTCAAGAAGGTAATTCTGGGCCGAGATAGGCGCGTATTTCTTGTCTGGCCCCTGAATGATCGCATTCCGGTTGGCCTGACAGAAAAACGGGAGGGACAACCGTTCTCCAAGATACTCACCCGGTTTCGGCATCCGCACGCGGTGCAGAGTGGAGAGAAGTTTGTCATCACTCCAGCGCATCAGCATGTCACCAATATTGCAGGTCACGTAACCGGTGGCTGGCTCAACGTCCGTCCAAGCCCCACTATCAACATCCTTCCCCGGACAGACCTGCAATCCGCCTTCACCGGCCCGTTGATGCAGCAGGGTCAGGCAGTCAAAATCTGAATGTGCTCCGGCGCGCCAGTTGTTGAAGTCTGCAGGCTTGGCATTTTCCATGCTCATGTAGTGGATGAGGCGCAGGGTACACTGATAATCCGGCGAAGATGGCTCATGCCGCGATGTGAAAAAATCCTCATCGAAGCCGAGCTTCATCGCAAAACACGATAGGATTTTCATTCCCATCACCCAGTTCTGATGTTCGAACTGCGTGAGAAATTCTTGGAAACCGGCAATATCCGCATCGTGCGGCCACAGCCCCGCCATGCGTGGAAGCGTAATCTGGAAGGACTCTTTATGGTCAGGCGTACCCGTTGAGGGCCGGACCTGTTCCCGAAACTCCCAACCGGCATTGGTTCCGGGTTTCAAGTGGAATGCCGCTTTTGTCTCTGTCGGAAGAGCGAAAAACTGCTCGGCCAGAGAAAATGCACGCTCAATATCGTCCTGCGGAATGCCGTGATTATAGACCTGGAAAAAGCCAATTTCAGTCGCAGCCGACCATAGAGCGTCGGCAATTTCCTGCTTGCGCTCTTCGAATGACGACAGGTCAATTCTGGGAATGTCTCTGACGATACTGGTTCCAGGTCCGCCAATGCGACGCTCGGTCTCAATCTCGCTCATGGATGTCGTGGCTGAGGTGCTCATCTGCTCAGTCTCTCCTTATGCCTGACGAAAGACAGCAGGGACCACGCGTACAATGGATGGGGAACAAACGGGGGTGGCTCCGAACGTATTCCTCCATCCAAGCCTGTTGCGCAGACCTGCTGGAGCAATGCCCAAAATCTTTTTGAAGATCCCGACCGCTTATACTCGTTCAAAATTCAAAACATATCAAAGACCGCGCTGTCAATTCCAAAGCATCGTCATCAAAACAGCATCAGATCAAACGCAAATAGAGACTTCCGGAAAAATCATTTCGGTTCATAAACTGTATGCACAGCGAAACGGGAGAATGTCCCCTTATGTCCAGAATCATGCTTGGTCGCCGCCAGTCTCTCCTTGGTTTGACCGCCGGTCTTGGCGCGCTTTCTATGCCGTTTATTCAAACAGCACGCGCTGCTGGCACGCCCGTAAAGCTCGTCACATCATGGTACGCACAGGCAGAATTCGGCGGTTTCTATCAGGCGCTTGCCAAAGGATATTATGCACGGGAAGGGCTGGACGTCACAATCGAGGCAGCCAGTCCGCAGATGAATGTTCCGCAACTTCTTGCAGCCGGACGAGCCGACTTCATTACCGGATATGACTTTCAGCTTCTCTCTGCTGTCGCGTCTGGTATTCCCCTCGTTGCCGTGGCGAGTACGTTCCAACATGATCAGCAGGGGCTGATGACGCACGCTGGAGTTACTGATCTTCAGCAGCTTAAAGATCATCCGATCCTGATTGCATCATCTTCACATGCGACATTCTGGCCATGGCTCAGGAAACGCTTTGGTTATACGGAAGAACAGGCGAGGCCATATTCATTCAACCTCCAGCCTTTTTTCTTCGACAAAAGCATGGCCGTACAGGCTTACGCGTCATCCGAGCTCTGGGATGCGAAATTGAAAGGAATGCCGGTCGAATTCTTCCTGTTCAAGGATCTGGGATACCCGCCATATGGCGCCCCGATGATCACCACCCAGCAAATGGTGAAGACAGACAAAAACAAGGTAAACAGCTTCGTAAAAGCATCGCTACTTGGCTGGAGCGACTATTTTCAGGATCCCACTTCGGGGAATGCTTTGATCCTGAAAGCCAATCCAAACATGACGCTTGGGCACCTGACTTTCGGTTACGAAGGGCTGAAGAAAGCAAATGTCCTTCTGTCGGATGATGTCCAGGCAAAAGGGCTGGGCGCAATGACGACTGCCCGATGGCAGGCGACACGGGATTTCATGGTCAGTCAAAACTTTTTGCCAGCCGATGCGGACTGGAAAAGCGCCTTCACAACAGAATTTGTAGACACACTTCGGATCATGCCCACATGACGCTTCTTATTCACAACACCTGCGGTATTTTGACTGGCCTAAAAGGGGATGCAGCCAGAAGAACAGGAAGTCTTCGAATCCGGAACGGGAAAATTGTCGAAATCGGGGACCTGTCTCCTCATGACGGAGAAACAGTACTGGATGCGAAAGGCGGTGTTGTTTCGCCCGGCCTGATCAGCACGCATCACCATCTGTTCCAGAGTGTTCTCAAGGCGGTCCCGACTGCCATCAACAAGCCGCTTGAACCTTGGCTGCGTCTTGTTCCCAACACCTACTGGAGCCGCATCGACGAACGGGCGCTGAATGTTGCCGCTCGGGTCGGGATGGTGGGGCTGCTTCTATCAGGCTGTACGACAGTTGCGGACCATCATTACCTGTTTGCGGACATGTACGCTTATGACCCGGCCGCTGTTCTGTTCGATGCTGCCGAAGATCTGGGTCTTCGCTACGTTCTGGCACGGGGAGGGACAACGCGGGCCAGAAAATTCGATACGGACGAGGTTATTCCTGCTCCGACCGAAACTTTGGATGTCATGCTCAAGCGCGTCGATGCGCTTGTCAGCCGGTATCATCAGTCCGGGTCGAACGCGAAACGCCGGATTGCTCTGGCACCCAATACGCCCACATGGGGCGTCACGCCTGATGAACTACGTCAAATGGCCGTGGCGGCACGAAGTATGGGCATTTCCCTGCATTCGCACCTGTCGGAGACGGAGAATTACGTCAGGTTCTGCCTGGAAACATACAATATGCGGCCCGTTCAGTTCGTGGCGGAGCATGGCTGGGTCGGAAATGATGTGTGGTTCGCACATCTGGTCCATCTGGATGAGAGCGAACTCAGGCTTCTTGCCCAGACGGGTACTGGCATGGCGCATTGCCCACAAAGCAATTGTCGACTTGGGTCAGGAATTGCGCCCGCGCCCGCTCTGGATGCCTTGGGAGGGCGCGTCTCTCTGGCTGTTGATGGTGCAGCGTCCAATGAAGCCTGTGACATGAATGCAGAAATGCACTGTGCCTGGATGGTCCATCGCGCGGTTCAGGGGGCAGGGGCTGTAACGGCCGAAGATGTCATGAGGTGGTCAACGTCTGAAGGAGCCGCCATTCTGGGGCTTCCCGACATAGGCCGGATAGAAGTCGGAGCAACGGCAGATCTGGTCATTCATGGTCTGGATGCCCCACGATGTGCAGGGATGCACGACGCGCTGATTGCACCGGTTGTCTCTGGAGCCACAACCGTCAGACACGTCCTGATGGATGGAAAGCCCGTTGTCGTAGATGGAATGATTCCGGGACTGGATCTCGAATCCCTTCTGGCAGAGGCGAGAAGCGTTGTGGGATGCCTCGCAGTTTCGTGACGGGAACCAATGCAGGGCAGCACCTATGGCTGAAACATGTTTTCTGGTATTCGTGCCGATCTCTTTTGCATTCTTGGCTGTCTTCCCAGAAAAGGAAATCCCATGCTGACCTGCGTTGGCTATGCCGCTTCCAGTCCAACGTCTCCGCTGACGCCATTCGCATTTGAACGCCGGGACTGTGGTCCAATGGATGTTCAGATTGACATCACCCATTGCGGTGTCTGCCATTCGGACATTCACACAGCCCGAAGCGAGTGGGGACCAGCGTCCTATCCGGTTGTACCCGGTCACGAGATCATCGGGCGTGTCAGCGCCGTAGGGCGTGACGTCACCCGCTTCAAAGCTGGGGATCTGGTCGGTGTGGGCTGCATGGTTGATTCATGCCGGTCCTGTGCGTCCTGTGAATCTGGGCTGGAGCAGTATTGCGATGCCGGCCCAACCTGGACCTATAACAGCCCTGACACGTCATTTCCGATAGAAGGCGCTCACACGTACGGCGGCTATTCTCGTGCGGTTGTCGTGGATGAGGGGTTTGTTCTTCACATTCCGGAAAATCTGGATCCAGCCGCTGCGGCACCTCTTCTCTGTGCGGGCATTACGACCTGGTCTCCACTGGCGCACTGGAAGATCGGCGTAGGGCACAAAGTTGGCGTTGTTGGGCTTGGCGGGCTTGGACATATGGCCGTCAAATTTGCCGTAGCGCTGGGTGCGGAAGTGACTCTGTTCACGACGTCTCCCGGCAAAATCGAAGACGGGAAGCGCCTCGGCGCACACCGGGTTGTCATCTCCCGTGATGCCGATGCCATGGCAGCAGAAGCAAACCGGTTTGACTTCATTCTCGATGCCGTCTCTGCCGACCACGACATCAACGCCTATCTCGCGCTTCTGAAGCAGGACGGGCACATGGTGCTGGTCGGACTTCCGGAAAAGCCGATGTCCATCGGGGCTTTCAGCCTCGTCGCCAAGCGCCGTAGCCTTGCAGGATCAGCCATTGGTGGTATCCAGGAGACGCAGGAAATGCTTGATTTCTGCGGGAAACATAACATCACGAGCGATATTGAAGTCATTCGCATGGATGAAATCAATGAAGCCTATGATCGCGTGCTTCGCTCCGATGTGAAGTACCGATTTGTCATCGACATGGCCTCCATGCCAGCAACACTCGAAGGCTGATATCGTTCTGCGAAACAGATGATTTCCAGCCTGTTTCGCAGAAAACGAACTCTATGAGAGTAAAGACTGATTCTGTGGTGAAAAGGCACGATCTCAGCATGGATCACCACGTAGCAACCTGCCGTGCCGAACTGGTTGCCGTTCTGACAACATTGCGGAACGGCATGCCAGAAGTGCTGACCCTTCAAGACGGCCGTTGCCTGCCAGCCGGGCCTCTGGAAACCGAGCATACCTCTCTCCAGCGCGGCCTGAGACACTGGGTCGAGCAGCAGACAGGTTTCCGGCTGGGGCATGTGGAACAGCTTTATACGTTCGGGGATGCTGCGCTGGCTCAACAAGACAGGCTGGTTCGTATTTCCTA
Organism: Gluconobacter sp. NFX36; assembly: GCF_049887835.1. Lineage (NCBI taxonomy): Bacteria > Pseudomonadati > Pseudomonadota > Alphaproteobacteria > Acetobacterales > Acetobacteraceae > Gluconobacter > Gluconobacter sp. NFX36. Next base: position 22,479 of record NZ_JAGEKJ010000005.1, read on the forward strand.
CATGGCTCTGACCAGGGACGGACAGACGCAGGGTGCCTGGCAGAGCTGGTACAATTATTTCCCATGGGAAGACCGCCGCACCAATGGCTGCCTCACAGTCCTGAAAACCATTGAAGATCGGCTGAAAGGTTGGGCTGGCGATCAGACCGAAAGGCTTGAACGCTGCAATCAGGCGTTTGGGCTGAATGGCGAGAGCTGGAATGACGATGCCGTTCTGGAGCGATATGAACTGCTCTGGGAAGCAGGTCTGGTTCGGGAAGCAGGGCGGGAAACCGTATCGCAGATCAATGGCCAATCCATGCTTGGGGACCATCGACGTATTCTCGCGACAGCGCTTTCACGGCTACGCGCAAAAATTCGCTATACGCCAGCCGTTTTCGAACTGGTTCCCGAAGATTTTACACTTCTGCATCTTCAGCAAGCCATGGAGGCCCTGTCAGGCCGTCTCATGCACAAGCAGAATTTCCGACGCCTCGTACAAAATCAACAGCTTGTAGAAGAGACGGACCGTTACGAGAGCGGCGTTCAGGGACGTCCTGCACGGCTTTACAGGTTCCACCGGGAGAATTCTGAAAACTGTTATCTTTCGGGTGCCAAGCTCCCTTTGGACTACATCTCCTGAAAATGTGTTGCGTGAAAGCGTTGCTGATGGAGTAAGATACTATATGCTCAATTAGAGCATAATAGATCATGGAGTCCATCATGGGCGGTTCAAATGCCTTGCAAGGCCGGGACAGGCTATACGAACCCGTCTCACGCCTGATGGCTCGGGAGGACTGGGAGAGACTTTATGCGGATGATATCGAAGCCATTCTGCGTTTAAAGCAGGAGCGGAATGCCGTCATTCTCGCTCACAACTATCAGACCCCCGAAATCTTTCATTGCGTGGCCGATATCCGTGGAGACAGCCTCGCCCTTGCGCGGGATGCTCAAAATCTGGATGCCGATGTGATCGTCATGGCAGGCGTTCACTTCATGGCGGAAACCGCCAAGCTCATGAATCCCGACAAAACCGTTCTGATCCCCGACGAGCGGGCAGGTTGCTCGTTAGCGGAGAGCATCACGGCTGAAGACGTGCGGAAAATGAAAGAGCGTTATCCCGGCGTTCCGGTCGTGACTTACGTCAACAGTACCGCGGACGTGAAAGCCGAAACGGACGTCTGCTGCACCTCTGGAAATGCGAAACGCGTTGTCGAGAGCCTGAACGTGCCGCGTGTCATCATGATCCCGGATGAATTTTTGGCACAGAACATCCAGAACGAAACCGGCATTGAAATGCTGACCTGGCCGGGCCACTGCGAGGTTCATGAGCGCTTTACGCCACAGGAGATCCGCCAGTATCGGCGTATGCACCCGGGCGTGGCCGTCATCGCACATCCGGAATGTCCGCCTGAGGTGGTGGCTGAAGCTGATTATTCAGGCTCTACAGCCAACATGATTGATTATGTAGCCACACAGAAACCCGAAAAAGTGCTGCTCGTCACGGAGTGCTCGATGAGCGACAATCTTGCGACTCTCAACCCAGAGACGGAGTTTGTGCGCCCGTGCAATCTGTGCCCGCACATGAAGCGCATTACGCTGGCTGGCATTCGCCGCGCGCTGGAAAATATGGAGACCCCCGTCACCATTCCCTCTGTCCTTGAAGCACCGGCCCGAGCGGCCGTAGAACGGATGCTGGCGATCTAGCATGGGCAAGGCTCTTCTGAGCGCTCTCGCGGATCAGCCTGTGATAGTTGGGGCAGGATTGGCGGGCCTGTCCGCTGCACTCCATCTGCGTCAACCCTGCGTCATCCTCACACCGTCACCATTAGGGCTGGAGGCCGCCAGCTCTCTGGCGCAAGGAGGGATCGCGGCAGCCATCGGTTCGGATGATTCACCGGAGTTGCATGCAGTGGATACGCTGGCTGCTGGCGCGGGTCTGAGTGTGCCGGAGGTTGTGAGACGCGTAACAACCGCAGCGCCTCAGGTTATCCAGACTCTGCTGGACTGGGGCGTTCCATTCGCGCGGAAAGACGGAGTTCTGGACCTGCATCTGGAAGCTGCACATTCCAGAAAGCGTATTCTGCACATCGGAGGCGATGGGAGTGGGGCGGCCATTATGCAGACGCTCATCAGACGCGTGCAGGCCCGCGAGAACATTACAGTGCTGGAAGGCACCCGCCTCAACGGGCTGATAGTTCAGGATGGACGCCTGCGAGGTGTCCATACATCTGCAGGTTTCCTGCCCACATCTGCATGCCTTGTGGCCTCGGGAGGAATAGGGGCACTTTACAACGAGGCGACCAGTCCATCCACAGTGAGCGGATCAGGCCTTGCTCACGCTGCTCGAGTGGGTGCGCGGGTGGCTGATATGGAGTTCACCCAGTTCCATCCGACGGCCCTGAGAACGGGCTCAATGACAGGACGCCGCCCACTTGTCAGTGAGGCCGTTCGAGGTGCTGGAGCCATTCTTGTGGATGAGAGGAACGAGCGCTTTACGGACGAGCTACAATCTCGGGATGTCGTAGCCAGAGCCATTTTTGCTCATATCCGAGAAGGGCATGACGTTTTTCTGGATGGGCGGCGCTTGAGGGAGACAGTCTTCAGTCAGCAGTTTCCGGCCATTACCGCAGCCTGCCATGCCATTGGCGTCGATCCGGAGAAAAGTCCCATCCCGGTAAGTCCAGCAATGCACTATCACATGGGCGGTCTGGACGTGGACGCGCGGGGACGCACCTCTGTTTCCGGCCTCTGGGCGGCAGGTGAAGCAGCCTGCACTGGTCTTCATGGTTCAAACCGTCTGGCCAGTAATTCCCTACTGGAGGCCTTCCTGACGGGACAATGGGCGGCAGAAGATATCGACCATGTTGACCATCAACCGGCACTTCTTCGCTCTGTGACGACACGTCAGGCTCACTCGCAGCTCTCAGGCCAGATACCGAAACTCATGAGTGAGTATGCCGGAATTCTCAGAGACGAAACCGGCCTTCAGACGCTCCTTCATGCAGCTCTACCGGACATTGAAACAAACGACGGAGCCCTTGTGGCGGCCCTCTTGGCTCAGTCCGCGCTCAAACGACGCGAGAGCCGAGGAAGTCATTATCGAACGGATTATCCTGAAATAACAGATCCTTACAGAACAACCCTCACTTTGTCAGATCTTCCTGTTCCTGAAAGATTACTCTCATGACATTCCAGACTTTTCTGCCGGGTCTTCTCTGGGAGCCTCTGGTCCGTACTGCACTTCTGGAAGATCTGGGAGCAGGAGGCGATGTCACGACACAGGCGCTACTAGACCCGGACCGACCATTGCAGGCCATTTTCCGTGCCCGAAAGACGGGTGTGCTTGTGGGCCTGAAAGGGGCTGAACTTGCTTTCACGCTCTTGGATAAAAGCGTTCGGTTCCTGCCTCAGAAAAACGATGGGGAGCAAATCGTTGCCGGTGATGTTCTGGCAGTTGTCGAAGGTGGGGCTGGAACCGTTCTTGCTGGCGAGCGAACCGCCTTGAACCTTTTGTCTCATCTCAGTGGCATCGCAACAGCCACGCGCGAAATTGTGGATGCAGTTCATGGGACCGGCGTACGCATCTGCTGTACGCGCAAGACGCTACCCGGAATGAAGACCGTTCAGAAATATGCTGTTCGGGCCGGTGGAGGATCCAGCCATCGCTACAGGCTGGATGATGCCATCCTGATCAAGGACAACCATCTGGCACTCTGTGGCAGCGTGTCTGCTGCTCTTGCCAAGGCCCGGAGCCGCGCGGGTCATCTCATGAAGATCGAGCTTGAGGTTGATACACTGGAGCAGCTTGAAGAGGCTTTGTCGGCAGGGGGAGCAGATGCGTATCTGCTCGATAATATGAAACCGGACCAATTGCGCCAGGCTGTCAGATTAATTGATGGAAGAGGGATCGCGGAAGCATCAGGCCGCATCACCCCTGAAACAGTTCGTCCGATTGCGGAAACCGGTGTCGATATCATTTCCCTCGGCTGGCTGACTCATACCGTCAGGGCTCTCGATATCGGACTGGATATTGAGGGCTAAGAACGGCCTCTTGAGGACTACCCAAAAGTAGTCCTCAAGAGGTTTATGCTCAGCCGTTGATTTGATGAGCCATGACCGCACCCATGACAGGGTCTGTAATACTGGCACGGCCGGTTTCCACATGACCTGCGAAGCGTTGATGATTATCGGTTTCTCCATCGACCAACACGTTCACATCATACCATTGATGGCTTGAAGTCAGATCGAGAGACACAGCCAGTGTCTGACCGGCTGCTATGGAAAGCGGCCTGTCTTCCGCACCGTAAGCGTTATCCTTGATCAGGATGTTCTTACTGACCGCACCAGTATTCCTCAGGTCAAGGACAAGCTGTCCTGTTTCTTTCTGGTGGTAAGCCCGTACCACCAGCGTCGATAGGACAGCACGCTTGAAATATCGCGCGAAGCCATTCGGGCCGAGCACCGTGAAGTCATGCTGGCCTTGATGCGAAATATCCCAACGATCCTTGACGGATTTACCGGGCTCCACTGTATGACGGCGCGGCGTTTCGGTTGTTCCGTCCCGATAGACATAGAAGCTGGCACCGACCGCCCCCGTATTCCGGATCTCGAACGCCACCGCATCAGGCGTGTCTTCAATCAGATCCACAGCCAGATTGTATGGCAACGGACGGGCAGGGCGCGCGCCACGCTCCTGATCTCCGATATCGTCAACTGTGCTTTGGTGAGGAATGACAGGGTTGGGCAGCTTGCAGGAAGCGTCCGCGATTTTCTTGTATGCAGCTGTATCGGGGAGCGGGACTTTCACATGGCTCTTGCGAGAGAAGTCAAACGCGCTTGTCAGATCGCCGCAAACCGCACGACGCCAGGGCGTAATGTTGGTTTCCTTGACGCCAAACCGACTCTCAATAAAGCGAATGACAGAGGTGTGGTCAAAGACTTCCGAGCAGACAAACCCACCAGTGCTCCACGGGGAAATAGCAAAGGCAGGAACGCGCGGGCCAAGGCCATACGGCAGGTTGTCAGGCTTGTAGCGTTGCGTTTCAAAGTTCTGGAGATGCCTGTGGATCTCGCCTTCAGTGGACACGGTGCTCAGGCCCGGCAAAACCGGGGTAGGAGGCTGTGGCGGCGGCATATGGTCGAAATAGCCGTCATTTTCGTCGTACATGACCAAAAAGACTGTCTTGGCCCAGACGTCAGGATTTGCCGTTAGGGCATCAAGAGCATGGGCAATAAATGTTGCCCCGTATCCCGGTGTCCAGCGCGGATGTTCGGAGTAAGCTGCTGGAGGCAGTATCCACGAAACCTGCGGAAGTTTGTCGGCCAGTACATCCTGTTTGAGATGATCCAGTGTCCGGGCCGTCATGGCGCGGTCATGTAGCGCAGAGCCCGGCTGTGCCTCAGCAAAATTCTTGAAGCACATCAGCACGTTGGTACCGAAATTTCCGTTTTCGATATCGGCGCCAGAAAGACCCTGCTGATACACCTGCCAGGAAACACCGGCATCCTGCAAACGCTCCGGATAGGTTGTCCAGGTAAACGGATCTGGCACCTTGGGGTAAAATTCCCGGTCCACCCAGTCCACGTTATCGAGAATGGGGCCGCCACCCGTCGCATTCGGATCCACCATCCCGGACATCAGATAGAAGCGGTTTGGATGCGTCTGGGTTGGTGTGGAGCAGAAGTAGTGGTCGCAGACTGTGAAGGCATCCGCCAATGCATAATGGAAGGGAATATCTTCGCGCGTGTAGTACCCCATCGTCATATCTTTTTTGTGACGAGGCCACTGGTTGTTCCAGCCCTTGTTGATCGCCGCATGCGTTGGCGACCAGCTATGGTCAAGGTCGATAACGCATTCCGCGCTGGATGTCTGGGTTGGGAGGTGAAACGGCGTAATCCAGCCGTTTTCGGCCTTCTGTCGTTGCTGCCACCAGATGGGTTCACCGCCGGGGCCGCGAACAACATGCCGATCTCCGTAACCACGAACGCCTGAAAGATGGCCAAGATAATGGTCGAATGAACGGTTTTCCTGCATCAGCACGACAATATGCTGCACATCCTCAAGCGTTCCGCTTTCACGGTGCGCAGGAATGGCGCGGGCACGCTGGATCGAGGGCAGGAGAGCGCTCAGGGAAAAACCGGCACCAAGACCCAGCAGGCCACGACGGTCGAGTTTTACGGTCACCGGATCATCTCTCTCGTATGGTCAGAACTGGACGCATCGTTACCATGCCTGATGTTTGAAAATCACGAGGCAAGAGCACGATATTTTATGTTTGTTTTGTGAATGGGCTTTAGAGAACAGACAACGCAAGATACACAGCCTGTGGACTAGCCTCGCAGCTGACGCGCACCCTGTCCCCACTCCAGGAAGGAACAAACGCAAGATCAAAAGGAGATAGACTACTGGTCGGATCGTAGCCATTGAACGTGCCCGACTTCCAATGGAGTTGCCCGGATCCATAGCAGCAAAACGCTCGCAGCTTGGCTTTCCCGAACGGCTGCTCTGGCTGTTGTTCGGATGTCAGCCGCAAGACCATCCGATCCGAGACAGTAAATGCGGCAGCCAGAGCTGCTGTCTGCTCGACATCTTCAATCATGAAGGCAGGATAGCGCTCACGGATGGCGGAACCCTTCAACTGACTCAGAATATCATTGAGTGTTCCGTCCAGAAAAAGATCTTCTGCAGGAAGCTGATGGCCCTGCAATCTCTGCTGCCAGTCGTTCGGCACTTTCCGGGTCCAGACAATCATGTCCAGATCCGTCCTGGCGAGGTCTACGAGAATTTCCGGTCGACTTGAGGCTCGAACACGCGGAGCATCGGCGAGGACAGGATCAGGCCAGCTTTCGATGACAAACATGATATTAGGCCGCAATCATTACAGGAGCGTCCATGGACGCTCCACACGCACCAGCTTCGTCAATCGTCAGAAGAAGCCTCTGGCGTTTCTCGATCGGCAGAGCCGATAAACGTGGCGAGCGATGGCGGACACTGGTTGCTTCAGACCATCCCGGAAAATGCTTTCCTTTGAGAAAAACAACGGCCCCATCCGGAGCCTGATGAATGGTCAAACCTCCATCTGCCGTCCATTCAACACCAGGGCCGACATAAGTGCGGAGCAATCGCAGCCCCACACAGTCAACATGGAATTTTCGACAACTGTCCGTTGTCACTTTCTCAAGCCGAACGCGTAACGTCTGATGCCCGGAAACCTCCTGATATCGGCTTGCAAGATCAATCATATCCGCCAGCAAAGGGAGGGTTTCATCCGGGAAAGCTTCAGTAAGACCGCTACAGATCGTCTCCAGCGTCCCTTGAGCCATGATCAGACGCGCACCATTCCGGAGATGACTCTCCGAGGCTCTTCTGATGGATTCAGTAAGTCTTTGAGAATGAACGGCAATCGTGCGTTCCGGGGAGAGTATTTCCCTGAAAGACGATTGGCTGACCAGTTGGTGACGCGTCGGGCATGATGACATCGCAACAAAATCACTCTACATATTGATATGTTATATCATAACTATATAAGCCTTTCACGCAAGACCGTTCATTCCATCAAGGAGCTTTTGTCATCATGGATGACCGATTGCCCGTTACCGTTCTCTCCGGCTTTCTTGGAGCCGGAAAAACAACACTTCTCAATCATATCCTGAACAACCGCGAAGGGCGGAAAGTCGCCGTCATCGTCAATGATATGAGCGAAGTGAACATTGACGCGGATCTGGTGCGACAAGGAGGGAGTGATCTCTCCCGTACGGATGAGAAACTCGTCGAAATGAGTAATGGATGCATCTGCTGCACCTTGCGGGATGATCTTCTCAAGGAAGTCGATCGACTGGCTCGTGAAAAACGGTTCGACTATCTGCTGATCGAATCAACAGGCATCGCAGAACCACTTCCTGTCGCCGCAACCTTCGAGTTTCGGGACGAGGACGGCCGTAGTCTCAGCGATATTGCGCGCCTCGATACCATGGTGACAGTTGTGGATGCGGTGAATCTGCTCCGCGATTATGGTTCAACAGACTTCCTGAAAGATCGGGGAGAGGTCGCAGGTGAAGACGACGAACGGGCACTTGTTGACCTTCTTGTGGAGCAGATCGAGTTCGCCGATGTGGTACTTCTGAACAAGGTTGATACCGCAACACCTGAACAGAGGGACGCAGCTCGACTCATCATCAGATCTCTCAATGCGGATGCCGAAATCCTCGAAACCAATCAGAGCACTGTTTCTCTGGACGAGGTCCTGAACACTGGCCGCTTCGACTTTGATCGGGCTCACCAGCATCCGATGTGGTTTAAAGAACTCTATGGTCATGCGGACCATGTTCCGGAAACGCAGGAATACGGAATTTCGAGTTTTGTTTACAGAGCCCGCCGTCCGTTCTCCCCACAAGCCTTTGCACAATTTATCGAACAGTCATGGTCAGGTGTTGTGCGCGTCAAAGGCTATTTCTGGCTTGCAACACGACCGGACTGGGTTGGTGAACTGAGCATTGCCGGTGCGCTGGCCCGCAATCAGGCTGCAGGGCGATGGTGGAGCAGTGTGCCGCAGGACTCCTGGCCTGATGATGACGCCTGGCGCGCAACACTCGCAAAATACTGGGACGATACATATGGAGATCGGAGGCAGGAACTGGTCTTTATTGGTGCAAACATGGATGAAGCAGATATTCGGGCCGCATTGAATAACTGCCTGATGCCAGAAAATGCGGATGGTATTTTCATGCCTTGGCACTATGACACTCTCCCGGATCCATTTCCTGTCTGGGAATAATGACAATCATACGAAAACAATAAACTGCTTTGAGATTGACACCTCCCATGGTGCACTCCGATGATTGGGACCGGTCCATTTCGAGCAGAACCCATGACACAAGACGATGCCTCCCTGACTTCTGACACCCCCCACTCCAAACTGGAGCGGGGACCTCGACGCAGGGATGTTCTGGCTACCGTGACTGTTGGCATGGGATGCGCTGGCGCATGTGCGCTGGCTTATCCCTTTCTGGATAGCCTGAACGGAACACGCAGCAACCATGTTGGCGAGAGCGACATTCTGGACGTGGATCTCTCGACGCTCAAACCGGGCCAGCAGAGTGTTGTCACATGGCGGGGCTGGCCCGTTTTTGTGCAGAAAAGAACGCCGGAAATGCTGAAAAAACTTCAGGATCCAGCGCTTCTTCAAAAATTGCGTGACCCTGAGTCCCGTATGCCGCAACAACCCAAAGATGCAGCAAACTGGCATCGGTCCATTACCCCCGACATCGGCGTCATGATCGGGATCTGCACGCATCTGGGCTGCGTCCCAACATTTGATGCTCCAACACAGGCCGAGCCCTCCGGGAAATACCTTTGCCCCTGTCATGGATCGCAGTTTGACAGCGCTGGTCGAGCTTTTAAGAACGCGCCTGCGCCGTACAATCTCCCGGTTCCGCCTGTGACGATGATCTCTGACACACATCTGCGTATCGGCGAGAGTAAAGGCGATCCTGACTTCGATATCGCCAACATTCGACAAATCTGAGCACAACCATGAATGAACGTCCTCAATCCGTATCGACATGGTTGAATACCCGCCTGCCAATCTTATCCGCTTTCCGGCGTGAGTATGTTGAATTCGCCATGCCGCGAAATCTCAATTATCTCTGGAATTTCGGTGCATTCGCAGTTGTTTCACTGACGCTTCTGATCCTTAGCGGTATCTTCCTCGCTCTCAATTACACACCGACGCTTGCCGACGCCTTTTCAAGTGTTGAAACCATCGACCGGCAGGTCGCTTCAGGCTGGCTCATCCGATCCATTCACATGGGCGGCGTATCCATGCTGTTCGCAGCGCTATATGTGCATATTGCACGCAGCCTGTATTACGGTTCCTACAAAGCCCCGCGTGAGTTGGTCTGGCTAACAGGGCTGGGACTACTGCTTCTGGTTATGATTACGGCGTTCGCCGGTTACGTTCTTCCCTGGGGACAGATGTCTTACTGGGGTGCGACCGTCGTGGTGAATGCCGTCAATACAGTTCCACTTGTTGGCAAACCTTTGGCATCCTGGCTTCTGGGTGGGGAAGGTCTGGGGAATATTGCGCTGCACCGCCTCTTTGTCCTGCATTTTGTCACGGCATTTTCGATCATCGGCGTCATTGTCCTGCATGTCGCAACTCTACACGTTACGGGGTCCAATAACCCGACCGGCAAGGATTTGACGGAGCCTGACCAGACCGTGCCGTTCCACCCCTATTACACGACGAAAGATGGTCTGGGTCTTTGCCTTTTTCTGTTGGTGTATGCGGCGCTGATTTTCTTCGCGCCTGACTTTCTGACGCTGAGCGACAATTATGTTCAGGCCAACCCGCTGATAACACCTTCGGATATTATACCTGAGTGGTATTTTGCCCCGTTTTACGCCATCCTTCGGGCCGTCCCCTCAAAACTCGGTGGTCTTATTCTTGCGACAGGCAGCATCGTCATTCTGTTCGCGCTGCCTTGGCTTGACTCTTCGACGATCAGATCCGCCCGTTTCCGACCTTGGCTCCGAGTGGCTCTGCCTCTTCTGTTTCTTGCTTTTTTGGCTCTTGGTCTGGCGGGGATGAGCCCTCCAAGTTCTTTCTGGGTCTGGATCAGCCGTGCCGCTGTCGCGTACTGGTATGTCTATTTTCTGGGCCTGCTTCCTATGATTGCGCGTCGAGAACAGGCCAGCCGCCGAAAAGAGCATTTTTAATGAGACGTCTCTTTATAGCCAGTATGCTGGCGTTTCCGGCTTTTGCAGTTCATGCCTCTACACCCGAACAGCGTGGCCTCGAGGTTTTTCGGCAGGTTTGCAGCTCATGCCACAGTCTCAATCATGTTACGTATGCCGATCTGGGAGAGCTGGGCCTGTCCGTCTCGGATATCAAAGCCTATGCTGCCCAGCATGAAATCCCCGATGGCCTGGATGATGATGGCGATCCAAAGACACGCCCCGCTCACCCTTCAGATGTTATAGGCTCTCCCTACCTTACAGCCGGTATGGCACGCATGGCCAATCACGGCGGTCTTCCACCAGATTTTTCACGTCTGGCTATGACACAGAAAGGCGGTATCAAGAGAATTATTGATATTTTGGTCTCTTATACCTCCCCACCAGAAGGGAAAAAACTTCCACCCGGTTCGTATTACAATACCGCCATGCCCCATCTTCACATTGCCATGCCTCCGCCACTCCATGACGGACAAATCAAATATACTGATGGGACAAACGCTACCGTTCCGCAGATGGCACATGACGTTGGAGCATTTCTCTCATGGGCCGCGCATCCACATCTTCATACCAGACATAGGACGGGACTGTTCGTCCTGTCCTATGTAGCCATCCTGAGCGGCTTTCTGTTTGTTCTTAAACGACGTGTCTGGACAGGACGAACAAAGAGACTGCGCTGATCAAGGCAGGGGATGCAGAGCATCCAGCGCTTCACGCTCTGCCAGAATATCCTTGGCTTTTTTGGGAGTGTCGCGCTGCGACCTGAAATCGTCTGCAGAAAAAACCGGTGGCGTACCAGGCGTATTTAACGAAGAAACATAGGTTAAAACTGCCGCCAGATCCTCGTCACTCAGGGATTTGAAGGAGGGCATATAACCCATGTAGCTCACATCTGAAGCTTCAAGCGGCCCGTGAAGGCCATTCAACAGAACATGGATCAGATAGGCTTTGCCCTCAGGAGAGCCCGCGATCTTACCAATCCGGCCACTAAGGGGAGGAAACTGGCTAGGAGAACCAATCCCCGCAGCTTGATGACAAACGCTGCACCGACTGTTGTAAATTGCCAGACCATCTTCTGCATGAGCAACGGAAAATGTCGCCAAAGCAGCCGTCAGAAAAAAGGTGGTACACTTGAACATAGACGTCACCCTGAATGTCCTATCAGCAGATCATGGACGCAATGATCCTTCATTGTGCAATCCTGACAGGGCATTGTTCGGCAGGCAAGGCGAAGTCCTGACGTGAGAGAAATGTCTGATCCGTTAAAAGAGACAGAAAAGCCGTAATGCTGGCTATTTCTGTGTCAGATAAAAAATCTGTATTCGGATGAGCCTGAATGGCAGCCGCCAAAGTAGCCGCGGACCCATCATGCAGGTACGGGGCTGTGACTTCCACATTACGAAGAGACGGCGTTCTGATGGGGCCATCCTTAAGCTTTCCCAGAACATGAAAATGCTGGTCCATGAACAACGGTGGCTTATGGCAAACCGAGCATTTTCCTTTCCCGAAAAATAACATCTCCCCATGCTTCTGCTCGCTTGTCTCCTTATGATCCGGCTGATCCCAAACAGCGTGGTCTGACACCATGCTGCGCTCAAAAGCCGCAAGCGCCATAGAGAAGTGCTTCATGTCCATAGCACTCTCTGGAAATGCGATTGAGAAAAGAGCCCGATAGCAGGGATTTGTCGAAAGGCGCCGAGAGAGTTCGGCCATATTGGTCATGCCCATCTCAACAGGATGGTTCCCGCTCAGGGGAATAAAGATCTGCTTTTCCAGAGAAGTGACATGTTGATCTGTCCATGTCAGGCTGTGGAATAATCCTACATTGGCGAGGGAGGGAACATTACGGATACCCTGTTCGTCCGTCACGCCGGGATGTGTGGGATTTCCATCGGAAAAAGCATGTCTTTGCTCATGGCAGGTAGCACAGGACATGCTTCCATCCAGAGACAGGTCTGCATCGTAGAAAAGACGATGCCCCAACTCTATCTCGGCCCTCTCGGGAGACAGAGAGGCCGCACAAGCCATTGCTGGCAGGCAGCTCACTGTCACCACGAGAAGAAACAGCCCAGAAATCCTCACGGGACAGAAGAAACCATAACAGGAATATCTTGCTGGCCACTTCCGGCAAGCTGTAGCGTGTACGTGCCAGACTTAAGTGGAAAATCGACCATCTTGCGAATACCGGAACAATCTGGTCCGTGCTGATGGTGAGTTGAACTGGCTGGAACAGTCCCTTGCAAGACATCAATCCATGTCTTGTTTGGGAGCATAACCCTGTATGTCCCATCTTTAGGCGCTTCAAAAGCCACCATGCCACTGAAGCTGACACTTCCGCCTGGCTCTGCCGGGCGCTCTACAAAATGCACATCCGGAGTGTGAGCGAGCCGGATTGTGGCGGCATGTCCCAATGTCAGCCTGCTCGCAGAGAGAGCACCAGCCTGAGTTGCGGCGTTTAAAGGGGAGGGATTGCTCCATCCTTCATAGCCAGCAGGAAGGGGATGCAGACCACTTTTGCAACTTGCGTCGTCAGCCAGTGCAGAACCTGCGTGACAGGCAAACAGAGCCATGGAAAGGGGAAGCAAAATGCGCTTCATGATGAATATCCTGATCAACGGCAATCCAAGCATGAAGCATCATATTTTCGCACTTTTCCAGACTCATGACGGCATCGAAAGATGTCATCTCATTCTGTAGCGTGCAGTCTCAGGCATACTCCGACGATATCAAAGGCTCGGCGCGCTGAACGTGTCACAGCGATTGATGTCACCACTGCTCAGACCGCGTTTGAACCAACTGACGCGCTGGGCTGAAGTGCCGTGTGTAAAGCTGTCAGGAACGACATATCCTCTCGCCTGACGCTCCAGCCGATCATCACCAACAGCAGCAGCCGCATTCATGCCTTCCTCGATATCCCCTGTTTCGAGAAGATGTTTGGCGTCATTCGCCCGCTTGGCCCAGACACCAGCAAAGCAGTCGGCCTGAAGCTCCACACGTACAGAAAGCCCGTTGGCCCCTTTTTGAGACGCATCGCCCTGTCGGCTGACCTGTTGCATGATGCCAAGCTCATTCTGAACATGATGCCCGATCTCATGGGCAACAACATACGCTTTTGCAAAATCGCCGCCCGCTCCAAGCCGGTTCTGCAACTCCTGAAAGAACTGGAGATCCAGATACACCTTGTGATCCGCCGGACAATAAAATGGCCCAACCGATGTCTGTGCATAGCCACAGGCGGATTGTACGCCACCACTGAAAAGCGTCAGCCGGGGATCATGATATGTGCGTCCCATCTGCTGGAAGTATGCTGTCCAGACGTCTTCCGTTGATCCGAGAACACGGGCAATAAACTGCTTGCCAGCATCATTGGCTGGACGCTGAACCTGCGCAACCGTCGAACTGTCGGATGACGGGCCAGTCTGCAAAAGGTTCAGGACGATGCGGGGGTCTACACCAAAATAGAGCGCACCAATCACGAGAATGACGCCACCAATACCGCCAATCCGCAAAGGCGTACGACCACCCCCACCGGAACCTCTCACGTCGTCAATGTTGGTGCTTTCCCGCTGATCGTCCAGACGCATGGGTATTCAGTCCTGTTTTTACTGCCGGTGGAGAGCGTTGCCAGAAAGTGCCTGCCAACGGTTGAAAGAAACATATCCGAAAGCGGAACAACGCCTCTGCTCTCAGAAATTTTCCCAGATGAGTAAAGACTTTTTTCAGTTTTGAAGCCACAGTTGTGAGATTCACGACTGGAGCACTTTCATGCTGTCGAAATATGCCTTCCTGTGTCTGTTTCCTCTCCTGACCGTTACGTCCGCGCTTGCCGGGCCAACCCTGGATCAGGCTGTACACTCTCCGGAAAGAACGCCCGCTTTTGTAGCGCGTGATGCGGTCCGCCACCCCATTGAAGAATTAACTTTTTTTGGGTTAAAGCCAGACGCTCATGTTCTGGAAATCTGGCCATCAGGGGGGTACTGGACGCAAATTCTGGCGCCTTATTTGTATGATCATGGCACATACACCGTCGCGTTAGGCCCTGCTGACCTGAAAAAACAGGCTATCAGCAAGCTTCAGTCCGAACGTCCAGACATTTACGGACGGATCAAAACCACGCAATTTGACGGGCAGCATCTGGATTTTGCGCCTGCAAACAGCGTTGATCTCGTCCTGACATTCCGCAACATGCACAACTGGATGGAAGCCGGAAACGCGCCGGAAATGCTGGCCGCCATTCACAGGGTCCTCAAACCGGGTGGCATACTGGGCATTGAGGATCATCGTGGAAATACCACCGCACCTCAGGATCCGATGGCAAAAGACGGATATGTTCGGCAGTCTTACGCAATCGACCTGATCCAGAAGGCAGGGTTCAAACTGGTTGGCAGTTCTGAAATCAATGCCAACCCGAAAGATACAGCCAACTGGCCCAAAGGGATCTGGACGCTGCCTCCCACTTACGCACTGGGAGCAACGGACCATGCAAAATATGAAGCCATTGGGGAGGGCGACAATTTTGTTCTGAAGTTCCAGAAGGTTAAAGACTGAACTTCAAATCTCGGGCATCCTGTGAGGAAGAGCCTGATACAGCCAGATCTGTATCAGGCAGCGGGGTCAAAATTTTCAATGCCATAACTACAAATGTCATTGCCGATACCGAAGAGTTCGTATAGACCCACCTCACAGTCCGCGGGCATGGTGGAATTGGTAGACACGCCAGATTTAGGTTCTGGTGGCGCAAGCTGTGGGGGTTCAAGTCCCTCTGCCCGTACCATCGCATAAAATTGCCAGTCTTAATCGACGACAATCGCGATCTGGCTTTTTCCCCCTGATAGAGGCGTTACCTCGATTTTTACGGGGATGCGTTCCTTGAGTTCTTCTACATGGCTGATGACACCAACGCGGCGCCCCTGTGCCTGAAGGTGTTCAAGCACAGCAACCGCCTGTCCCAAGCTTGCAGAATCCAGCGCTCCAAACCCTTCATCTATAAACAGGCTTTCGATCCGAATGCCGCGCCCGGTAGACATTTCAGAAAGTCCCAAGGCTAGCGCAAGACTGACGAGAAAGCGTTCTCCGCCGGAAAGATTCTGCAATCCTCTAACCAGTCCTCCCATATCGTTATCAATGACTTCGATCAGCATTTCCCCTGCGGGCGCCCGTTGAAGGGTATAACGGGGTTTAAGATCTGCAAGGCGTTCATTTGCAAAGTCGAGAAGATGATCAAGCGTCAGGCTTTGTGCGAAATTACGGAACCTCTTTCCCTGAGCGTCACCCAGCATCTCTCCCAGCCGCTCCCAGACATGACCATCCGCACGCTTTACTGCGAGTTGCGTTCTAAGTTCAGCCGTGTGGTATCGTGTTTCGTCGTCCTGAATAATCCGCGCTTCCAATCGGGTCAGCGCGGTTTGAGCGTCTGCGACGGCTGCTTTCGCCTTTAGAAGCTGCTGCTCCAGATCAGCAATCTCAAAAACTGCCTGCCTGCTGGCGTCGTGCTGTGCGTAATCACTTTCACGGGGCCTCAGGGCCGCGCACGCATCACTATGGGCCTTGTTCAGTTCAAACAGCGCCCTCTCTTCAGACGTGGCATAGTCCACTCCAAGAGCCTCGGCCTCTCCAATATCTGCACGGCTGAACCCCTCACGCTCCAGCCGAGCACCAAAGCTTTCGCCTAAATCAACCAGCTCTTTTCGGGTTTCTTCAAAAAGCTTTTCCGCCCCCTCACGACGCGCTCTTGCGCCCACCGCAAGCTCTGATGCAGCATTTCTGGCATTCTGTGCCTTCTGAAATGCGTCTTCAGCGACTTTGACTGCTCCGGCAAGAGCCTCAACAACGCTGTCAACGGGTTGCCCATCAAGCAAGCCCGAACGTCTTTGAAGCAGAACCTGATAGACATCGTTCCTTGCCTGCCAGTCTGCCTGGACCTCTGCCAGAGATGTTCTGGCTGCCTGGACTTCACCTTCAGCACGCACATGTGCGGCATGCAAGCTTGGCCAATCACTTTCCAACTGGGAGAGCGCATCAGTCCTCTGACGCCACGCCGCAAGAGTAAGAGACAACCACATGGCTGGATCTTCTGACAGATCACGCCATGCAATGACGTCGGAAAGTCTGTCGTCCAGGCATTTTTCCAGACGCGTCTGCTCTGCGTCGGCCTGAAGACGCAGTTGGCGCGCCTCTTTCATCCTGTCTTCTGCGACCCGGCAATGGGTTTCAGCGTGCTCATGAGATTGTCGGGCTGTATCGTGATGCGTTCTTGCTGTGCGCTCTGCTGCTCGGACTTCATCGAGTGACTGCATTTTTGCATGAAGTGCGGCCTGCTCCTGACTGAGAGCCGTCAGGCGTTTTTGCGTCTCGTCGGTTAAGGCGTGGCCGGACAGCTTGTTGTCCAGACCATAAGCCCGACATTCTCGCTCCAACTGCTCCACACCTGATGTCCACGCTACCTGACAGGCCTCTTTCGCCATATTCTGGTGATGCTGCTGGTCATATAGCTTGCGGAGTTGCTCGTGCACTGCCTCACTTAGGGTCGCCAGAACCGTTGCACGATCACGCACGGTCTCAAGCGCAGTCGCAGCATCGTCTGTCCTTTTCCGCGCGGCTTCGACTGCACCACCAAGCATGGCATCCAATGCGTCAAGATGATGGGCCGTTGCCCCACAAACCGGGCAGGGCTCTCCCTCCACCAAGGCTGTTCGCATCATCATGGCTGCGTCACTGGTTGTATTTCTACAGTGTTCCTCCGAACGTTTTGCCTCTTTTAGAATAGCTGAAAGAATTGGGATTTCCGTCTCTAGCTGAGTAAGTTCACTCTGATAGTCTGCCTGTTCGGCAGTCAGACGCTGAATATCATCAACTGTTTTTCCATAATTCGTTTCAGAGTCCTGTACGTCTTCATGAAGACGATTTACTTCCAAGTTTTTTCTCTGAGTGGCTTCCAGTGCCCGAAGAGATAAGGTCAGATGCTCAAAGTGTTCCCGGCGAGGCAAATTTTCTTCAGCCTGCCGTGTCGCTTTCTCGGAAGATTTCAGAGCCTGAGCGGCACTTTCGAGCGCTTCTTTGGCATTTCGGGTTTGTGTTACGGCTTCCAAATGCTGACAACCCGCCAGATGTTCTGCTTCTTCAAGTCCTGAGCGTTGAGAAAGCAGAGTGGCGTGAGCCTTGAAATCAGAAATCAGGTCAGCTTCAAAAGGGGACAGTGTTGCAAGGTTGGAGTGCTCTCTCAACCAGGCCGTGAGTTCGTTTTTCTTGAGTTGAACATCCAGAACCGTCTGCGTGATTTTTCTTGAAGCCGTATCAGCACTCTGAAAAATATCAGTCTGCTTGCTGAGGCTTTTCGTCGCAAAGTCGAGCCCCTCTGCGACATGCTTTAACTCCATGTCCAGTTGCCGGGCTTCGTGAAGATCAGCGGCAGCGTCCTGCTGTGCAAACTTGGTAGCATCAAGAGCCTGTACGGCAGTTTCCAGCTCACCTTCAGCACACGCCATGGCATGGCTGACATTTTGTTCAGTCTGTCGGGCTTGAAAAGCGGCGTCTTCTGCTTGACGGACTCTGCCTTCGGTGTCTTTCAGCCTTTCCCAAGCCGCCAGATGGGTCAGAGCCTGTTTATGGCGTTCCAGCGCAGTGAAGCGAGGGGCTGCATTGTCGCAGGCCTGCCGCGCCGCTTCGCAGGCCTGCGAAGCGGCATCACGCTTGGCTTTGAGATCCGACAGTCTGTCATGCCAGTCCTGAGCGGTCTGAAACTGTTCACAGATCGCCAGCTTTTCGTCATGAGCGACTTTTGCCGCCTCTCGTTCTTCTTTCAGTGACTGGCGCGCCTCTGTGTCGAGGCCGTTCATCGCCGCAATCTGCCTTTCCAGAGTGTCATATCCCGCTCTGACATCACGGGCTTTCTCAAAAGCGATCCTGCCAACACGACTGTAGATATCAGCGCCTGTCAGCTTTTCGAGCAATTGTGCCCGTTCATCGCCATCTGCCTTGATGAAGGCTTCAAACTCTCCCTGCGCCAGCACAACAGCCCGACCAAACTGTTGTGCATTCAAACCGACAAGCCGCAGAATTTCCGCTTTGGTTTCTGTCTTTTTCCCGCCCAGCCGTTCCCCGGTATCAAGGCATTCCAGATCGAGCGTACTGGTTTGAAGTTTACCTTCCGCACGGTCCCGGGCGCGGCGAACTGCCCAACGACTGCGATAGCTTCGACCGTCTCGTCCGATAAAATCGAGCTCTGCGAAACCGTGGCCGGAGCCATGCCGCAAAATCGCCCGGGGATCCTGCGGACCAATCTCATCCTGCGTGATCTGACCTGTTTTGGGAGCACTTTCCAAACGGGGAATGGTGTCAAAAAGGGCTAGACTGATAGCATCCAGGAGCGTGGATTTCCCAGCCCCCGTCGGTCCTGTAATCGCGAAGATGCCGGCATCAGCCAGAACCCCCGTATTGAAATTGACCTCGAATGATCCAGCCAGACTGGCAAGATTACTGCCACGGATTGCAAGGATATGCATCAGTCTGCCTTCGAAAGAGTAGGGTCTGCGGTTTCTGCCAGGAGAAGAAGTTCGGCGAAGGCACGTTCCAGCGATGTGTCCGGGCTCGTAGCGTATTTCCGCTCATGAAGTGCCCCGAAAACCTTTTCGGGCTGAAGGTCGGCCAGTTCCTGTCTTTGATCCGCCAGTGATCCCAAGTGCCCGCTTTGCTGAACAACACGGTTGATCCGCGTCAGCCGAACGAATTTTCCCTCAAGCGCATTCAGTATCCGGGATTGCAGATGAGGTTCGGCAGTCTCCATGAGAACAGAAACTTCCAGAAACGGCTGCTGATCGCGCGGGAGTGTTTCCACAGGAAGAGCCTCAAGCTCTTTCACGACAGCATCAAGACAACGCGGAGCCCCATTGGGGATACGCAGGAAAGGAACAGCCCGGGGAATTAAAAGTTCTTGGACCACCGGCTTACCCGGCGTCAGGGTTACCAAGGTCACGGAATGCTTATAGTTGCGTTCCGTCACGGAGAGCGGGAAGGGGGAACCTGCGTAGCGAACCAGTGACGGTCCAGCAATCTGCTGCGGTCGATGCAGATGCCCGAGAGCACCATAGGTGACCTCCGCGCTAAACAGGGACGCGGCGTGCGCTTCTTCGCCCCCTATGACGATCCGACGCTCTGACAGCTCTGACACATCCCCGCCGGCGACATGCAGATGACCAGTGAGAATAATAGGAAGACCATTCGTCCGAGCCAAAAGTTGTCGGGTTGTTTCCGCGTAAAGCTCTTCGAGGCTTTCTTTTCCAAGATCGCCGGGTCGGCAGAAAGGGATTGCTCCGAGCCAGGCGGCAACCTGACCCTCCGAATTCTCAAGCGGGATGCAGATCCGTTCGAAATCTGGCTGAAGATTCTTTTTCGGAAGACCGCCGACAAGATAAACCCGCTCATCAACGAGAGCGCCTGGCAGATCAATCCGCAGGGCACTGTCATGGTTTCCTCCGATCATGACGATCTGGAGTTGCGGCAACCGGCTTCTGGCGGTTGCTATGAAAGCATAGAGTCTCTGCTGTGCCGAGACGGGCGGGTTCGCCATGTCATACAGGTCCCCTGTGACAAGCAGGACGTCACAGGCCTGTTCTTCGAGTGCATCCAGAAGCCAGGCAAGAAAAGCATCGTGTTCAGCCTCACGCGAGTGACCTGAAAGCTCATGACCAAGATGCCAGTCGGATGTGTGAAGGATTTTGACGGGTTTCAATGACTGTTTCTACCGGCTTTTCTCAGGAGACGATGCGTCATGCTGACACATCGGAAAAGGCCTGTCCAAACGCTTCCAACATGTCAGTCTGCACGCCCGTTAAGCAGGCTCAGGAGGTAAAAACGATCGTCTTGTTTCCGTGAAGGATGGCGCGACGCTCTACGTGATACCGAACGGCGCGGGCCAGAACCCGACGCTCGATATCTCTGCCCTTGCGGATCAGATCATCTGGGTCATCTGCATGGGAAATCCGTTCCACATCCTGCTCAATGATCGGCCCTTCATCGAGATCACTCGTCACGTAATGGGCCGTGGCCCCGATCAGCTTAACCCCACGGCTGAATGCCTGGTGATAGGGACGCGCGCCCTTGAAACCCGGCAGGAACGAGTGGTGAATATTGATGCAACGCCCGGAAAGACGTGTTGCCATCTCGTTCGACAGGATCTGCATGTAGCGAGCAAGGACAGCAAGCTCCGCGTCACTTTCTTCAAAGACGGCCCAGATCCGCGCTTCCTGCTCGGCCTTGGTATCTTTCGTGATTGGCAGATGATGAAAAGGAATGCCGTGGAAATCCAGATCCGCGTAAGTTTCCCGGGGATGGTTGGAGATAATTCCTACGGGATCAATCTGAAGTTCACCAATCCGCCACCGATACAGCAGGTCTACGAGGCAGTGATCAAAGCGGGAAACAAATAGAAGAACCTTGAGGCGTTTTGCACGATCGCTGAGAGACCAGTTCATTGAAAAAATTCCAGCCAACGAAGCAAGCTCACCCCTCAAAGCTTTCTCCGAAAGGCTGTTATTTGGAAGTTCAAAGACGATCCGCATGAAGAACTGAGTACTGTCCGTATCGTCGAACTGCTGCGCCTCGGTAATATTGGCACCCAATTCGAAAAGCCGCTGACTGATTGCCGCCACGATACCCGGGCGGTTCGGACAACTGAATGTGACAATGTAGGTCGTGAGAGAGGGTGACTGACGTATCATGAAGGAAAGTCCGCTTGAAGAAGCCGCCGGGCGTGTCGATTTGTCTGACTTTCCTATAGTCGTTGATCCGTATCAGGTAAAATCCCGTGAGGTAAGAATGGCCTCTAATGAGCAGCCAGCTTCCCATGTTCCAGAGCAGTTACAAAGCTTTTCCAGTCTGCCTCGGTCTGTTGTGCGTAGTTTTGTGAAAATTCAGCCATTGCGTCCGCAAAGCCAGCGCCTTTTCCAAGATAACCGGAAATCATGCTGGCATTTCCCGAGCGAGCATGGGCGCGCGCCAGAGTGCGGCCACAAAGCCGCGCATAGTCTTCCAACCCTTCCTGCGCAACGTCTGCGCCAATGGCGGCGAGGCGACTGTCCTTGACGCGTCGCACATAGAACTGACGGCCAGCCCCGGCCAGATCCGGCGTATCGCTGCCGATGGATGCATTACTGTGCGTCCATCCCAGAAAAGTATCCGAAACGGCCTGCATGATCCGCTGTCCTGTGACTACACGCTCGCCCTGATTTTTGAACGGCGAGGGAAGGGCGCCAGCTTCAAGGACCGATGTCTGGGCCTCCTTGATCTGAAGGAGCATTGTCTCGCCATCGGCCGTCGCAAACAGTCCAATCGCACAAAACGTACCGACGCTGCCGATGCCCACAACCTTGAAGATGACGTCTCGCAGATTGTAACGCTTGAGGAGAATGGCGCGTTCGGGAGGTTGAGTCGCGATATAGCGTGCAAAAGCAAGCCGAATTGCCTCCTCCTGATCTGGTAAGCGCATTACCAAAGGAGGTTTTTCCTTCAAAGACGGACCGCTTTTATCACTGCTGACGAGACCAAAGTATCCCTTGGCGGCATCTAGACGATCCGAAAGAAGTTTCTCTGCTTTCGCTTTGACCTTAGGATCCTCAAAGTCGGAAATCGCTGCTACCAAGTCAATGCGATCTACCCAGACCTGCAAGGGCGTCATCCCAGCCAGCCGCGCCATTTGCTGCGTGTAAGATAACGACATGGTTTTTACGAGTTGTCTGGCGGCCTTTGGGGAGAGGCCGTTTTCGTGTCCGGAAAGTACAAGAGACGTTCCGAGGCGTTTGATGTCCCATTCGAACGGAGCATCAAGTGTCTCGTCAAAGTCATTAATGTCGAAAACAGGCACACCTTCGGGAGAGGCATAACTCCCAAAATTGGCAAGATGACAGTCTCCACAGGACTGAACATGAATGCCAGAAACAGGCGCCTTGGCGAGATCCTGTGCCATCACGGCTGCAGCGCCGCGTAAAAAAGTGAAGGGAGAAACCTTCATACGATCATAACGAACAGGGAGGAGGGAAGCGATACGCGTCAGGCCTTGCAGTCTTAGAATCTCAACCGGGTCTGTACGATTGGCGGGAAGAATCCATTCGGACTGTGCAGCGCGCGGCATGGATTTCCGCAATTTTGCTCCCAGACAACGGCTATCCTGTCGAGATAAGAGGCGATGATTTGCAGTCGTGGAAAAGTCTTTTTCAGGCATATTTCTCATGACTTCCGAGATGCAGATGGCTTGATCACGGTCACAACAGGGAGTATTCAAAAAAAAGCTGGAATGCTCTGTAAAATTTTACAATTTCATACACCTTATAGTCTTGTATGGATTTTTTTGCTCACTTTTTTCGTCTCGTCGCTCGCGTAGGCAAGTTTTTGGGTTCAGTTCCCCTTCCTAACTTGGGGCGATAACGAAAGTAACACCACAGATGAACAAGAAGCGGCTTATATGGATCGTGTTGTCCGGGGCATTGATGACCAGCTTCTTTCTCATCGCCTGCATGACTACAACCCTAGATACCGGAGGGCATGTTCATGCCAACTGGTTCTGGATGTCGGGTTTCATAATATTCTCAGCCGTTCATGTTTATTGCACATGCATGTCCAAATAAAACACTTGGAAGCCTGTTCCTGAATAGAAAATCAGACTTTATTTTGAAAAATATTTTTACGGATAGCGCGTGCATAACCACGTTTTCCAAAATATGTCAGCACAGGCATCGAAATTCGCAACAATGCGGGCATTAACATACATAAGCCGCCGAAAATACCATCAAGCGCAGGGAAGAAGCGTTCCTGTCTAGGTTTATTGATCAAGGAAACGATTTCTCGCGCTACAGCATGAGGGGTCGCCGGGCAGCTCACAAAGTTCAAAACCGAACCGCCAGACGCCATTTCCTGACGCAACATTTCAGTCAGAACAGCCCCGGGAAAAATGGACGACACTGAAATTCCACGATGGTGCACCTCTTGGGAAAGAGAGAGCGCAAAATTACGAAGACCAGCCTTCGTAGCGCTATAAATACTGCTTCCGGCAAGAGGCATTGCTGCAGCCATGGAATTGACAAAGACAATCCGGCTGCCCTTTCCCATAGAAGACAGAAGCTTGGACGTCAGAACCGCCGGCATCGTCAGATTGATCGAAATCTGACGCAGAACGTCATCTGCACCCATGGTTTCAACATTAGCAGGCGCTATGATGGCCGCGCAATGAACAAGAACAGACACAGAAGCAAAGTAACTGGCAATATTTTCACAGGACTGTTCCAACTCGACTGCCTGCGACGCATCGAACGAGATAAACGTGAACGAATCATGTGTAATCGTCGGATGAGTGCGCGACAAACCGACCACATGGTAGCCCTCATCCAGAAGAGCTTTGGCCACAATAGTGCCAATTCCACCAGATACCCCCGTTACAATAGCGGTTCTGGTATCTTTTAGAGCAGTTTTCGGCGCACTTCGCGGAGAGTGAAACATTTATGAAACAATCTGTGAGGACATACCCGCGTTATATCCTCATGCAGGAAGAAATAAAATGCCACATTCGTTTATCTGAAATAAATTAATCTATTTTTAAAAAAACCCTTTATTTCCATGGAATAGAAAATAAAGGGCATCGCATATTAAAATGATGACACTGTAAAACTTCAATCAAGCCTTACCGATGGTCGCACAAAAGTTTCAATCCAGTCTGAGTAAAGAGAAATCATCCCTCTATAGAAACCGAATAGTTCGATCTGGTGTCTACGATAGAGGAAAAGATGTGCCATCCGAGCTGAAAACCCATGAAAAAAACCACCTCCCCAGACTGTTCCTCCGGGAAGCGTTGCCCACCCGTTGTATTTCCCCAAAGCGACAATGGCGCCTTTATTTTTGAAAACGCACCCGGGGACCTTCACTCCACGCTCAATAAACGCAGGCAGATGGCGTGCAAGATGAAGAGCCTGCTGCCGGGCGACCTGAGCCGTAGCGGGCAGGGGGTCATCCTTGATGAATGAGCAGTCGCCTACAGCAAAAATCCGGTCATCATCAATGGAGCAGAGATTTGAATGTGTCAGGATCTGGCCTGTGGGATTTAAAGAAAGATTCCCGTAGGTCTGCGTTACCTCCGGGGCTTTTACACCCGCAGCCCAGACACGAAGCTTGGCAGGAATATGCGTACCGTCTTTAAGAATAAAGCCGGTTGAATCTGCCGCCGCCACACGAGCCGATGTTCTCACCGTGACACCGATCCGCTCAAGCTCCTGCTGGGCAGCAAGTGATACAGCTTCTGGAAAGGCAGGCAGAATACGCGGCCCTGACTGAAGAAGCGTCACTCTCAGTTTGGGGGGTGTTTTTCCAAAAGCATGCAGGCTGTATGGGTCAACGATATCAAGAGCCTTGTGAAGTTCCGCAGCTAGTTGGGTTCCCGTGGCGCCACCACCGACAATAGCAATGTCCAGTTCCGAACCATGCGCGAAAGCCCGCATCAATTCCATACGGAACTTTTCATTGAAAACATTGGCTTCCACGAGATTGTCGATACAGAGACAATGCTCCTTGACTCCCGAGGTCCCGAAATCATTGGCACAACTTCCAATCGCGAGAATGATCGTATCATAACGGATGGTCCGGCTTTCAAGGACCAGAGAACCATCCGAAGCATGAAAAGGACTGAGAACCACCTGACGGTTCTCACGGTCAATCGAAACGACTTCACCCGGCCAGAATTCGAAGTGATGCTCACTGGCCTGGGTGATAAAGCTGATCCGGTCGTTTTCATTGGCAACCGTTCCTGCGGCAAAGCAGTGCAACATTGGTTTCCAGACATGGGAAAAGCTTTTGTCAATTAACGTGATGCGTGCCTTACGGCGCTTTCCCAAGGTTTTGCCCAGACTCGCCGCAAGCGAAAGACCTGCGACACCGCCTCCGACGATCAGAATTTCTGATTGTGGTTTCATGAATTTCAAAGCCTCCGCTCAAGCATCTGAAGCCTGAGCTGCTAAAGAACTTCGATAAAAAATACAGAATTCTTCAGGAAATAATAATAATATTTTCATGAGCATCGTTAGGTATCAGAAATTTGATTATATTTTTTTACTTTGTTTTATTTATAATTTTCCAAATAAATTTAATAAATAATATTTTTTATATTTTGGAATTAGAAAAATATTTCCACATTCCGAGAGTCTCTCTCTGATAGAGCGAAGTACAATTTCGAAATAAGGTCTTTTAGAATTTGGCCCATTCAATTTACAGAAATTTTTTGACTAAATTTTAGTCAGATTGAGATATTATCTTCCATTAATTATAGACTTATGGAAACAAATAACATAATCACCCCAATTGTCGGCTCAAAATGAGCTATCCGTCTTTCTTTCCCCCAAGAGCAGGGATCATTTTTCTATGTTGCCTCGCCAGGATGCTGTGCCTTCTGCGCTCAGCCTCTCCCAGCTTCGTATCCTTGCGCTTGCATCTCTTGGAGGAGCACTGGAATTCTACGATTTTGTTATTTTTGCTTTTCTGGCCAAGCTGATTGCAGCTCATTTCTTTCCTGCAAGCCAAGCAGAATGGCTTCGGCAGGCAGAGGCATTCGGTCTCTTTGGGGCAGGGTATCTTGCCCGACCGTTAGGCGGCCTTGTTATGGCGCATTTTGGAGATGTTTCGGGGCGAAAGAAAGTTTTCACGCTCAGCGTCCTTCTGATGGCGGTTCCAACCTTATTGATGGGTCTGCTGCCGGGATATGAAACACTGGGCGTCGTAGCCCCTTTGACCCTTTTGGTACTCCGGGTCATGCAAGGGGCTGCAATTGGTGGTGAAGCCCCGGGCGGCTGGGTTTTTGTGTCTGAACACGCTTCTGCAGGCCGAACAGGTCTGGCGACCGGCCTTCTGACGGGAGGACTGACCGGCGGTATTTTGCTCGGCTCCATCATTATCCTCCTTCTCCATGCCGTTCTTGCGCCCGACGTCGTATCCTCATGGGGATGGCGTATTCCGTTCGTGATTGGAGGGATTTTCGGTTTTGGAGCCATGTTTCTGCGCCGGTGGCTGGAAGAGACCCCTGTTTTTCGGGAAATGCATGAGCGTGCGGAAACTGCAGGGACCCTTCCTGCGAAAATCCTCCTTCGTGATCATCGACGGGGCATTCTCTGCTCCATGATGACAACGTGGACCCTGACTGCAGCCATTGTTGTTCTCGTTCTGATGATGCCTCCGCTAATGCAGACACTTCATCATGTCTCCCCCTCCGAGACGATGGTTGCCAGTCTGGCTGCGACTCTTTGCCTGACAGTCTCCGTCGTGGTGATGAGCAGTTTGACAGACATTTTCCCGCTAAAGGGTCTCGGGGTCATCAGCGGCGTTGCTCTCTCTGCCGGTGCGCTAGGGCTCTATGGTGTCGCGCCATACTTCCCTCATATGCTGACACTATGGGCGGCATTCAGCGGTCTATGCTGCGGATTTGTAGGGCTGGTTCCTATCGGGATGCTTCGCGCGTTTCCCGCTATGGTTCGCTTCTCAGGACTCTCACTCTCTTATAATATTTCCTACGCAGTGTTCGGAGGGCTAACTCCGGCAATTATTTCTTCCCTGACACCGCATACACCTTTGGCACCCGCAATCTATGTTGCGTTTACAGCTCTGATTGGAAGTATTGCCTTGTGGCGCTCCCCGGAAAACACCTGATAATCAGCCCAACCTCTGCTTCAGAGTAGGGTAATTTTTGCGTTATGCTATTGTTCTTAAAGGATAATATTATTATTCTTTTTTAGCACTATAAAAGCTGAAGGGGTTATCAAACCATGGGAATTGGGCAGCGTATCATTCTCGGAGCGCTGCTTGAATTGGCAACCCTTTGTGGGGCGCAGGCTGCAAGTTGCCCCCAGTTTTTCGCGGGCAATACCCCGCCAGCTCTTCTGTCAGAGACCCAGAAAATCGGGACAGTCCTGCTGTGCAATGATGACTATGCGGTTCTCGTATCCGAGCAGACCAAAAGTCCGCTCTGGTCCGCCGAAAACCTGACTGAAGAAAACGTCACTCTCGCCCGAAAAACACAGCGTAATGGCAGTTTCCAGCCAGATGAGCGGCTTCCCCGAACCATGCAGGCGCTGCTCTCGGATTATCGCGCCTCTGGCTATGATCGAGGGCACATGACCCCGAGCGGAGACGAACCGGACACAACCTCCCAGAACCAGTCTTTTCTGCTGTCAAATATCGTTCCCCAGACAGCTGAGCTAAATCGTGGGGCATGGGAAGGCGTCGAAAGTGCCGTAAGAGGATGGGCTGAACAGGAAGGCGAAATCTTCGTCGTGACAGGTCCTGGATATGATCCAGACCATTTCCAGAAAACGATTGGGGCCAACCGTATTCCTGTTCCAGTCGTGACATGGAAAGCAGTCTACGATCCGGCCGGAAATGGAACAGGTGCCTATGTTTGTCTCAATACGTCTCATCCGACTTGCAAGATTACTTCTGTGGCCATGCTGACCCAACTTGTGAATATTGATCCGTTCCCGTCCTTACCGGCCTCCCTCAAAGATCACGTCTCAGCGATGCCGCCTGTGCGCCAAAGTCCTTATGCCCTTGCTCACCGCTCAAGCGGGAAGAAACTTCTGAAAGAGTGGGGCACCAAGGCGGCCCAAAAGGCACTGCGCGCCCTTGTGCAGGCCCTCAGACCATAACGGTTCAATCGAGCTGGCACTCAGTCCTGCTCAACCCAGCCACCATCACATGGTTCGAAGAGTGGCGATGAAAAACAGCTCATGACAGGAAATGAAAACTTACCCCGCCAACGATGACTTTGCGTCATAACGCAGAGAGCCGCATACGGCGAGGCACCAGCCTTACCCAGAACCTTGACGGCCGCCTCCAGAGAAAATCCCGTGCTGACAACATCATCCACCATGACAATCCGCTTTGCACACCGAAGCAAGGGAAGCAGGTTCGGATCCAGATAAAGTCGTTTGGTCTTATCCGGGCTGGTGATGGATGACAGCGGCGCTGAGAGGCTGTCATCATACCAAAATTTGCGGGATGTGCTTAACGGGACGTAGCGTTCAAGCCCACAGGCCTTTGCAACCGTTGCAGCCAGACCCAAACCGAGCGTTGGCATACCGACGATCAGATCAGGCATCAGGGAACGAGCGATTTCAGACAGATTGTCGGATAGCGCATCCATCACGGTAAAAGAAGCCTGATTCACCAGCAAAGAGGAAACAGCCTGCTGTCCATCTGGGAGAACCCGCAAAGGAAGATCTAGTCTGTGAGGTCCAATCCTTACCCTGAAACGGTCCGTATAAGGCGCGGAGAGATCTTCCTCAGGCGCAAAGTGCTGCCAGAAGGGCAGGGTACTCATGCAGACCTCTCAACGAAGGCAACCAGAAGGTTTACGGCCTTTTCAAGGACGTTTTCGTCGAAATCAAACAAGCTTGCATGATGCGGGGCGGCAATATCAGCCCCGATCAGGCAATATCCTGCGTGGCCGCCACGCTCCTGCACCCGTTGCATCATGAAAGTGGCGTCGTCACCACCGCCAATAGGCCAGTTCCGAACCACTGTTCCAGCCCGTGTTTCGTGAACCGCAGCTTCAAGACGCCTCATGATTGCATCGTCCGACTGGGCACTGATGGCTGTTCCGTAAACGTCAATGTCAACATGGACGCCCTGACTGAGTGCAGCGCCTTCAAGCATTCGTCTTGCTCCTTCCGTCAGGCGCTGAAGCCCCTGTTGAGCGGAAGCGCGCAGTTCCAGTTCAAGATAGGCATGATCCGCGATGACGTTGCGGGTTCGCCCTGCCTGAAAAAGGCCGACATTGATCCGGGTATCAGACTGACCATCCCGCGGGAGGGCATAGAGGCCGGGCACGGCAAGAGACGCCGCGAGAAGAGCGTTACGCCCTTCCTCGGGGCACATGGCTGCGTGAGCTGCCGTCCCGTTAAAGGTGACATTCCATTTTTCAGCCCACAGAAAGCCATCCGCAGAAAGGGCGATCTGTCCACTCGGAAGCTGACATCCGAGATGCGCTGCAAGAAACACATCAACATCGTCCAGCAAGCCACTGGCAACAATGGGTTGCGCCCCACGACCACCTTCTTCCGCGGGCTGAAAAATAAAGCGTAACGTGCCGGTCCATTGGGATTTTACATGGGCAAGGCGCTCTGCAACAGCCAGGCCAATGGCGGTATGACCATCATGCCCGCAGGCGTGCATCCGCCCTTCACATTGAGAGGCAAATCCCGCAACGGCTGGACGATGCTCTCCGGCGTCCGATTCATGAACGGGTAGGGCATCCATATCAAAGCGGAGTACCAGAACCGGCCCCTCTCCACGCTGAAGCTCACCACAGACTGCTGTTTGTCCTGCCGGCATCTTATCCAGCCATTCCCGACTGGCTCCGGCCTGAAGTGCCGCAGATTTCGCGGCTTCAACATCCTGAGCTGACGGAATGCCGCGAACATTCTCCATACACATGATGTCCGCGCCCACTTTCACGGCGTAGCCCAGCTCGGCAAGACGCTCGGCGACGATTGAAGCTGTCCGATACTCCAGAAAGGCTGTCTCCGGAAAACGGTGCAACGCGCGGCGCATGGCAACGACGTCATGAGGGAAATGCATCAGAAGGCCGTCTCAATAATCATGTTGGTAAAGATTTCTCCCGTACCGCCATCTGCAATACCAAGATCCGTGACATGAGGACCGGGGTTACAGGCAAGGGAAGCGCCGGTTACGAGCTTGATCATGGACGTTGGACCATCCCATGTCGTAGCCGCCGCAGCAGCCTCTCGCACGGCGGCAAACTGTTCTCCCACCACATCCGGGCTTTCAGGAGACAGAAGCCCGCAGACAGGCAAAGGAACATGCGCCACGATCTGCCCATTACGAGCAACAGCCATTCCGCCACCACCAGCGATGAGCGTGTTCGCCACAAGAGCCATATCTTCCGGGTCACGGCCAAAAACCGCAAGATTATGACTGTCGTGAAGAATGGTGGTACCGATTGTGGCAGACCAGTCCCCCCACCCCTCAAGCACCCCAAGACCGGGCGGACTATCTTCTCCATAACGGTTAAAGACCGCCATCAGCGCCGTATCGGCAGGAAGCACGAGATACCCGTTCTCAACCTCCACCTCCCTCTGCCCCCATCGGGTTGTACGAGGCGTATGGACCGTACGAACGGGGACTTTCTGCACGTTCGGAGCAGGAACTTTGAAATCGGCCGCTGTTACTGGCGAACGTCGGACGGTGTTCAAAGGAAGGCCAGGCAATTCGGAAGGGAGGTCTGCCAGAAGCACGCCGCGAGAAGCGGAATGCACACCGGACGTAAAAACTTCCAGAGGGGTAAAATCGCTCAGATTGTCGAAAACAACCAGATCGGCCCGTCGACCCGCTGCGACCAATCCGAGATCTCGCCGTTCCAGACGCATTGCTGCATTCAAGGTCGCACACCGCAGGACGTCCAACGGTTTCATACCCAGAGCAACCAGACATTTCAGATGGTGAACCATGCCGCCACGACGGAACAGATCGTCTGGGAAAACATCATCCGTGCAAAGCGTCACGGTCTGGGGAACGCAGCCGAGATCTTCAAAAGCAGCGATGGCTTCAGGCAGGATATTCTCATGCGAGACGCGAAGTTCAAGCGTCATACCTGAACGAAGCTTCTCAAGAATATCAGCTTTGCTGGTCAATTCATGGTCTGACTCAATGCCCGCTGCCATGAAAGCCTGAAGATCCCTGCCTCCAAGATTGCGCGCATGACCGCAGACCAGCTTTCCACTTGCACAGCCTGCGTTGACGATCCCGCTCATGCGCGAAGAGCCATTCACAACCCCGCGCATATCCATCACTTCAGCGACGCCAATCACTTCAGGCCAGGAGAGCATCTCTTCCATGGCAGAAATATCGAACACCGCACCGGAGCGCTCCAGGCCAGGAGCGGACGGAACACAGGAAGGAGCTTCGACCAGAATGCGCAGAGGAAGACCCTTAGTCGCCTCGATCGCCCAGCGAACTCCCGCAAGACCACTGACATTTCCGATCTCATGCGGATCCCAGCAGACGGTCGTTGTGCCCTGAGGAACAACAGTCTGCGCGTAGACACGCGGAGTAATCATCGAGCTTTCGATATGCATGTGCGCGTCGATGAGGCCAGGAGCAACAATAGCTCCCTTGAGATCAAAAACTTTCAGGGCATCCTGACGCTGACCCCGAGGATGCGTACTGGCGATCAGGGAGCCGACCAGACCTACATCAGCTTCCCGAAGCTCCCCGGTCGCAACATCCGCGACAAGGCCATTACAGAGCAGAACATCAAACTCCGTACGCCCCATAGCCGCATCAACCGCGCGCCTCCGCAGGTGAGGGTCTGCCAGCGAGCAGTTTACATCAACCATGCGTATTCATCCGGTTGGCCGCATCCACGAAAGTCTGAATGAAGCGTGACGTATCAACTGCAGTCACGATTTTCACAGGACGTTCGCCAATATGGGGACGTGTGCTTTCCGGCCAGACATGCGCATAGCCATAATTCGGACCGTGCGTGAGATCGACGTCCATATAAGCGGTAACAGTGCGTGTAATAAGCGTCGGATCTACGGCAATCGCGGCGGCAAGTTCATCCCACATGGGCTGAGGGTGGAAATACTGACGCAGATAGTCTGAAACCGGGCCAGGTGTCTGTGTGGCTCTGTCCCGAATGTCGGTAGTCATGCGGATCGGATTTGCGACCGCTCCGATGGAGACCACTTCTGGAAATGGTGCTTCAAGCGCAATGCTGGCAGCTTCCGGATCAAACATCAGGTTGAAGTCTGTGTAGTAATCCGCACTTTCCGTCACCTGTGCGAGATTTCCATCCACGATTGCACCCATGAATACCAGACGGCGGCAAAGCGATGCGAAATCTGGATCCAGCTTGATCGCCAGAGCGATGTTCGTCAGTGGACCCGCAGCGAGGACTGTTACCTGATGCGGATGTGCATGGACCTCTCTGATCAGGAAAAGAGCTGCCGTTTCAGGGAGCGTTTTCCGTTCTGTCGAACCTTCCTTCAGAACCTTTACAGGCGGCTGGAAGTCAGGCGCCTCTCCTCGCCATGCTCCTTTCCACGGCATTTTTCCGTTTGATTTTTCCCATGCCAGAAGCCGTGCCCGCGAATTGACCAGCGGCTGCGTCGCGCCCGGAACGACAGGAATGACTGAGGGCGTCCCGGCGATATCCAGAAAACGGGACAGATGAGCCACGGCCTCATTTTCCCAGCCATCACCAACTACAACGGTAAACCCAAGAAGTGTTGCCTTGTCAGGCTGTCCAAGGAGCGGAATGACAGACTGGATATTGGTGCCGCCGGGCCCTGCAAAATCATTGTCAATGATAATGTAATTGGGATCGGAGGCCGCTTGCGCACGAAAGGGAAGTAGAGAGGCGAGCCCGAACAGAAGGGCCGGCAAGCCTGATTTTAAAAACATGATGAGTCCTCTCAGGCGTGATGGCCGTGCATTCGGGCGGAAACAACGAAGAACAGAATGAAGATGACACACAGCCCCCACACGACGGGCGGGATGACGCGTCCGCGTCCTGTGGCGAGAGCCATGGCCGTATAAGAGAAGGTTCCAATGGCCATGCCGTTGATAAGATTACCCGTCAGAAGGGCGATAATGAATGTCAACGCAGCTGGTGCGCTCTCCCGAAGATCTGACAGATCAAGATGCCGAACGCCCTGAAACATCATCATTCCAACCATGAGGAGAGAGGGTGCGGTGGCCTGTGGCGGAATAATCATGAACAGTGGCCACAGAAACAGGGCTGCCAGAAACCCACCCGCGATCACCAGAGCAGTCAGACCGGTTCGTCCCCCGGCATGCACCCCCGTGATGGATTCAGAATAGACCGTCACAATGGATGTTCCCAACAGCGGGGCCAGAATACTGCCTGCCGCATCTGTAATGAACGCCTCCCGGGCACGGGGAATACGACCGTTTTTCGAAACCATGCCCGTCGCGGTTACAACGCCCAGAAGATTGGCCAGAGTGCCGAAAAGCTCCGTGCACAAGAAGAAAAACAACATCGGGAGCACATAAAGAATGTGCTGTACAAGATAGAGCGGCTGCAACTGGAAAGCGGTAGCGTGCGGCCATTGGGGCAGGGCGAAAACATGTTCCGGCCAGCGCGTGACGGTGCCGCCTTTTCCATCCGGCAGGAAAAGACCCACGATCGTCAGGGCGATAATGGACAGGATCAGAGAGCCAGGCACACGCCGTGCCACCAAAACAGGTGTCAGAATGAACCCGGCCAGCGTCATCAGGACTTTTGGGCTGGTGATCGGCCCCATGGTTACAAAGGTCGAAGGGCTCGGAACGACAAAACCGGAATTTCGCATTCCAATGAACATGATGACCAGCCCAACCGCGACCTGAATCCCGATCCGGAGTGTATCGGGGATATCGTGAGCAATCCTCTCGCGAAGGCGCGTCAGGCTCATGACCATGAAGATCACACCCGTCAGACACACCAGCGCCAGTGCAGATTGCCAGGGAACGCCCATCTGTTTGACGAGAATGATCGCAAAAACGACATTCGAGCCCATGGCGGGCGCAACACCGAGGGGGAGATTGGCAAGCAGCCCCATTAGGGTCGTGCTGAAAATCGCGATCAGGCATGTCGCACTCAGAACACTGGCACGATCCATCCCTGCTTCTGCCATGATCATCGGATTGACCGCCACGCAATAAACCATTGCAGCGAAGGTCGTCAGGCCCGCAACAACCTCACGGCCAGCAGTTGTCCCGCTGGCCGTGAGCCCGAAAAACCGGTCCAGATTCTGTCGCAACATGGTGCTCAGAGATCAATCTTAGCGGTTACAAGCGCCGCAAAGCTGCCAGCAACATAATAAGTCGGGGAGCCCTGAGCTGCGATGGTGCTACCATAGACGCCCTGCGATGCCCTTGAAGACGCAGCAACACCGGCCACACCAGAAAGATACTTGTTATTGCCAACATTCATGAGGTTCAGCCTGATTTCCGGATGCGTATGGAAGATCTTTGGCGCACGATACCCGAAATTCATGTCAGCGTTCACATACCCCGGCATGGCCTGGTCGTTCATGAACGTCGAGAACTGGCGGCCGACATACTTGACGGCAAAACCCGCGAAATAGGTTCCGTCATCATAATCCAGTCCAACGGATGCCTGAACATTTGGGCTACGAACAGCAGTCTTGCCGGCAGTCCGCAGGTAATCTGAGCCGACCTGATAGTTGTTATCGATCGTCGCATGCAGGTATTCAGCGGAGACGTAAGGACGCAAATGATGCCAAGGGCGAAGACCCAGCTCTACATCAACACCCCGAGACGTCTGACCACCTGCATTGATGTTCTGGGTAATCTGCGCGTTGTTGATCGTGACCTGCGTGGAGACCTGACGGTTCGTGAAGTTGTAATTGAAGAACGTGATGGAACCGTTCAGGACATCGCCCTGATAGCGATAACCCAACTCTTCGGAAATGGAATACTCCGTCTTCTGGGACGGATTGGCCAGCGTTGCTACTTTACCCGTGGAAGCACTGTATGTGTTGTAAAGCGCATTCAGGGTCGGGGTGCGGAAATTGGTCGCGACATCGGCGAAAACCTGATTGTGGCTGTCGATCCGATAACGCGCGCCCAGATTGGGGGTCGCAACGGCTGCATTCATGCTCGTGCGATACTGTGCGCCCGGCAGATAGTTGTAGCCGATACGCGTCACCATGGATTCCTTGATTCCGGCTTCCACACGCAGACGGTTATGCAGCGCATTAAATGTATCGCCGAAGAACAGGGTATTAACACGCGTGATCGTCAGATTGTCATAGCTGGCCAGCCGCGTTCCGTCTGACAGCTTAACATTCCCCAGATAGCCCCACACATTCGCAGGGCCACCATTTTCTCCCACAGCGCTGTAAGGATTGACCATCCGTTGACGGGACCAATCGAACCAGTAACCAAAAACAAGCGTGTGACGCCCCACGGTATAATGAACCTTGGAGACAAGTCCTGGGCGATACACGTACGGCGTTCCAAATGGCGTGTACATCATGACCTTATCGGTCGTGGTGCCATTTCCATTCAGATCGATGCTGTATTTCTGCGTTCCTGAATAAATGGAATTTTCAGAAAGCAGAGATGCGGAAGCGATCGTACCCGAGTTCCAATAGAAATATGGTGTGAAATCAAACCCTAACTTGTCATTCACAACAATATTTTGAGGCGCACTCAGGATAAGAACGCGATACGGACTTTGATGAAGTTTCCAATATTTCGTGTCTGTCGGGGAAAAGGCTTCCGTATAGTTTGCTCCACGCCCATATTTTTGCCAGGCTGACAGGCTTGGGTTGAGATAGGCGACCTTCATGGAATCATCGAACGTTACGGCGACTGTGCTGCGGCTGCCATTCGTCCAGTCTTTTACCAGTTTGGCGTCAACATGCTGTTTATGGTCGTCGCCGGCACCACGGAAATGCGGCTCTTCCAGATGGGACCAGGCTACAAAGGCGCGCATCCCCGTATTACCAATGTCACCACTCTGAAGGCGCACATATTCACGATGGGTGTTGTATGAGCCGAATGATCCGGCGATGGTCGCACCCATTTTATGGGAGGGATCGATCAGGTTCATTGTCACGATGCCCCCTGATGCACCGATCACTGGCGAATCAAGATTGGCGGAACCCTGCTGCATCGTCACTTCGTTGAGGTTTTCAGAATCTACCCATTCCGTTGGGAAGGCCATGTACGAACCAATGTCGTTCAGGGGAGCGCCTTCAACCGTGAAGCCGATCTGATCGCTGTTCATGCCCCGGATCGTCATATTGCCGCTCACCATCCCGAATGGATCGGCGCTCGCAACATTGGCTCCCGGAAGATTGCCAAGAAGCTTGAAGACATTCGGGGTAGGGGCCTGTTTAGCGATATACGCCTGAGTAATTTCGCTACGGGATTTGGTGCCATTCTGCGGGACCATACGGCCGCCGGCTACTGATTCCGCCGCGACACGGATAACCTCCGGTCGTGACTGTGCAGCTTTTATACTCTTGCGAGGGGAGGGAGAATGCCGTTTCTCCGCAGCGTGTTTTGTATCTGCAACAGGGGCGGCGTAGGCTACCACACAGAACAGATTGCCGATAACGGCTGTACTCAGGAAGGTCGAAGCGCGCATGGAAGAAGCTCTCAAACGATACGGAGACGCCCGAAGTGACACAGATGCCTCATGGGCCAGACAAGGAGACGACACATGAATCGGCAAAGACGTATTAAGTTGTTATAAGACGTCCTACTACCGCCTCAGCGATCTTCGTTCAATCCAAAAGTGAAACGTTCCCCGGATTTTTTCTTTATGCCTCATGCTGTCTTTTCGTCAGATCTGGATCCGAATGGTCCAACCCCTCTCTATCTTCAGGTGGGGCACCATATTTCCGGGCTAATCGGAAAGGACAGTCGCTTCATGGATCGCCTGCCTTCAGAGGCAGAGCTGTGCCAGATGTATGGGGTGAGCCGTATTACCGTTCGGCAGGCCCTTTCCTACCTTGCGGAACGGGATGTCGTTGTTCGCCAGCACGGGCGAGGCACATTTGTCGGAGCACTGCATCGACCAGGCCGACAGCAGACCATTCATTCCTTTTTTGAAATCCTGGCGGGCAAGGGTTTAAGCCCT
Organism: Gluconobacter sp. NFX36; assembly: GCF_049887835.1. NCBI lineage: Bacteria > Pseudomonadati > Pseudomonadota > Alphaproteobacteria > Acetobacterales > Acetobacteraceae > Gluconobacter > Gluconobacter sp. NFX36. The sequence continues at coordinate 59,858 of NZ_JAGEKJ010000005.1, forward strand.
GAAATGACCCTTCTGGATTATAGGATGAGACAACCACCCGAAGAAGTTGCAAAGGCATTGTCCCTGAAGGATGACGCTCTTTTTATCCGGCGAGGTTATCGTTCCGAGCAGGGACCTCTGGGTGTGACGGAAGTTTTCTATCCAGGGTCACTTGCCAGAATGGTCACACCGGAACTGGCGGGACGCACAACGTCTACCTCGATCCTGCAGGACATATTCAAATTTCGAATCAGCCATGCCGATGTTTCCATTGGCCTCTCCCGAGCTTCTCAGGATGTTGCCGAATGGCTCAAAGTGGATACTGGTACAGCATTGATGCGTATAAAGCGGGTAACCACCTGCGTGGGACAGGGCGCATGCGAATACAGCCGCCTCCTGGTCACTGAAGGCACGGCAGATTTCCGCATCACTGCAGAAGGAGAAATGCTCAGCGAAGGAGCCCTTTAATCCCTCTGCATGATAAAAAATCTGCCTGATCCATTCAGGATAAATTAAGAAACTGTCTCTAGATTTCTTCCGGGTTCTGGAAGCCGTGCTGACCCATATACGGCTGCCATTATATTTTCGGGAGATCTTCCCTTGCTCCGTTGGATTGAAACGAAAGCTCCGATCCGACAGAAACTTCGGGTCATCATCACGGCCCTTCTCGTCGTTTCTGCCGTGCAATTTGTTGTGGATGAAGTGTGCAAGAGATTTCTTGTTCACTACGAAGGGGCACAGATTATCGCGCAGCTTTGCGGCGTCCTGCTTCAGATCATCCTGACATTGGTGATCGGCAGTTTTGCAATTCGCATCATTGCTGTTCCGTTTGAACGAATCACCGACGCAACTGAAAAGGTTGCAGATGGCGATTTCGAATCCCGCGTTCCTTACGGAGACCGGTTTGACGACGCAGGTCGGCTCGCAAAATCCCTTCTTAAATTCATAGACAGCAGTCAGCATCGTATCAAAGCGCAGGAAAACGCTACAAGAGAAGCCCGTGAAGCCGCTCAGACGCAGATACGCCTTTCAGAAGACAGTAACCGCATCCGTCAGATTCAGAGCGACACAATTGAGCAGATCTGTGCAGGTATGGAGATTGTCAAAACCGGCGACCTGACATTCTCGTTTCCGGAACCGTTTCAGGAAAAATTCGAGGATTTTCGGATCAACTTCAACGCTTTGATCACCAATTACCGCATATCTGTAGAGCAAATTGCGGATGGTGCTTCTGTCATCGCTAGTGGAACGGCGGAAATATCGTCGGCAGCGGATGATCTCGCAGCCCGGACAGAGCAACAGGCTGCCAATCTTGCTGAAGCAGCAACGGCCGTCAGTTCAGTCACAGCCACCGTTCAGGAAACCGCCCAGGCTGTACAAGATGTCAGACTGGCTGCATCAGGCGCACGAGACGAAGCTGTCGCGGTGACAGAAGTCATGCGCCTGGCGAATAATGCCATGGAGGGCATCAAAGCATCGTCTGGAAAGGTGGGGGCAACAATTGGCCTGATGGAAGAAATGGCGTTTCAGACAAACCTTCTTGCTCTCAATGCCGGAATTGAGGCAGCGCGTGCAGGAGAGGCAGGGGCGGGATTTTCAGTTGTGGCTACCGAAATTCGCAATCTTGCTCACCGTTCCGCCACGTCTGCAAAAGAAATTCGTGCTCTTATTTCTGTTTCTGGCACAAAGGTCGCTGAAGGGGTAGGGTTAGTGGCTCAGGCCAATCAGGCCATCAGCGCCATCACGACCAATGTGGGCCGTATTACGTCTCTAGTTGAAGGTATTTCCTCGGCAGCAGCCGATCAGGCTGCAAGCCTTTCATGTATCAATACCCGGATCGGTGCGATGGATCAGGCAACACAGCATAATGCTGCTATGGTTGAAGAAACCACAACAGCCAGTCACAACCTCAAGCAAGAAGCACAACAGCTTCATCAGGTAGTGGGACACTTCAAATACCGCTCCCATCATTCCTAAAAATTCCTGGTTTTTCTCTGTCATCAACGCTTGCACTTCAACGCAACCCCGTTAGTCTTACTGTTTCTTCCGGAACCGTAAGAAGTAAAAGCTGGAGAGACTAAGCCCTATGGTGTTGCATCGAAAAGGTTCAGGAAGGAGAGCTTTCCTGACGGGCAGCATGACACTGACCTGCTCGGTAGTTGCAGCATGTGCCCGCCCATCATATTCCCAGTTCTCTGACGTTGATCGTCTGGTCCGAGCAGCCGTAAAGAATGGTGAAGCTCCAGGAGCGGTTGTCGCCATCGGTCATGATGAACAAGTTGTTCATAGATATGTCTATGGCAAGCGAACATTAGTCCCTCGGCAGGAACCGATGACATGGGAAACTCATTTTGACATGGCATCCCTGACCAAGCCAACCATGACGGCTCTGGCTGTCATGCAACTGGTGGAGCGGGGAGATTTACATCTTGATGATCCTGTTGTCCGTTATCTTCCTGCATTTGAGGCCAATGGCAAAAGCAGCATTACTCTTCGCTTGCTCCTGACACATTATTCCGGTCTGCCAGCAGACCTCCCACTGGAAGATCCATGGAATGGAAAATCAGAGGCAATCCGCCGGGTCATGGTTTCTCCTCTGAACAATCCTCCAGGTGAAAAATTTGTTTATAGTGATATTAATTTCATTACCCTTGGCCTGATCGTCGAAAAAACAAGCGGCCTTGCTCTTAATGACTACGTTAGTAAAAATATTTTGTTACCGCTTGGAATGATGCAGTCCGGCTACCTTCCAGATACGTCGTTAAAGTCGATGATTGCTCCTACGCAATACGATGAGAAAAATGTTCTTTTACGAGGCGTTGTTCACGATCCAACAGCACGAAGAATGGGAGGGGTAGCAGGTCATGCAGGGCTTTTCTCAGACGCTCATGACATGTGCATCTATGCACAGGCATTGCTTGATCGACTGGCAGGACGTCCAAGTGCATTCCCACTAACGCGCGAGACCCTTCTACTCATGGTCACGCCTCAGCAACCCGCAGAAAAGGCTGATTTGCGTGGACTTGGCTGGGACATCTCAACACATTATTCGACGCCCAGAGGCGATATTTTCTCACCTCATTCTTTTGGCCATACAGGCTTCACAGGGACATCGCTTTGGATTGATCCGGACAGTGACAGTTACGTGCTAATTCTCACAAACCGTGTGCATCCGTCTGGTGGGCACAGTATTGTCAAGCTACGCCATGACATTGCAACAGAAGCAGCCCGTGATTTAGGACTGATGCCACACGCTTGAGTAAGGACCCAAAAATATTCAAATTTGTATAGTTTATCCTCATTACTATAACTTTAGGATAGACGATCCATTGGATCACTTCATTAGTTAGAAATAACAGAAATTAGAAATCTTCCTGTCTTCCGAAAACGAGTTTTTGGCCTCTCTATCTACAAGGATGACATACGTCTAATGGATTAATGCCGGTCTAACGTAAATTATTCTGCCTGCTTGAGCTTTTCGATAAGCCATCGTCCGGCCGGCCCGGGCAAACTATCAGCACAATACACGGCCAACATTGGCATCATAAATGCAGCTTGCCCCCCAGCAAGCTGAAGCCGGGTCAAGGTACCCATTTTCAAATCTGCCTCGACCATCGAATGAGGCATACTACCCCAGCCAAGTCCTGCGCGCAGAAATGCAAGTTTGGCCCCGAGATCCGCCAGATGCCAACGCTTGGAAGACATAATGCCGAAGTGTCGGCCTTCTGAAAGAGGGCTACGGTCGGTAAGGATGAGTTGAGTATGATTTGCCAGCGCGCTCGTAGGGATTAGTCCCTGAATCGCGCTAAGCGGATGCCCGGGCGCAGCCACCATGATCATTTCCTCCGAAGACAGCGCTTCGGTCGTCATGTCATTGGGGGCCACGGGTAGCGACCCCATAATACCAAACGCACAATGCCCATCGATTACTGGTTGCAAGACAGCGCCGAGAGCTTCCACATGAACGCGCAGAGGAACATCCGTAAATGCGTCACGAAATGCAACAACAGCCATCGCCAGACGCTCGATTGGAAACATAACATCCACCACGATAGCTAATTCCGATTCTACACCTTCAGTCATGCTTTTTGCACGTGCCTTGAAGCCATCCATAGAATTTACCACGGCTCGTGCTTTTTCCAGGAGGGCTTTTCCGTGGTCGGTCAGAACCGGTTTATGATTGGTCCGGTCGAACAACAACAACCCTAGTTGGCCTTCGAGATTTGCTAATGTCTGGCTCACAACTGACTGGGCACGACCAAGTCTGCGACCCGCAGCGGAAAAACTTCCTTCATCGGTCGCCGCAAGAAAAGTTCTGATCTGATCAAGCGTAATACCATCTAACATATCTATTTATCCGATAGATTATATATAGAAACATAGGGTTTTTAGATGATTTTGCAAGAATTATGACGGATGCCAATCAACTTGGAGATCCTTCATGACAACCAGTTCGCCTGTAACACCTGAAAAGAAGACAATGATCGCTTCATGGGTTTTACGTATCCTATTAGCTGCTGCATTTTTAGCGGCAGCCAGTTCCAAGCTTGCCGGTGTTTCAATGATGGTGCAGGTCTTTGACCAGATCGGTCTTGGCCAATGGTTTCGCTATGTCACGGCATTCCTCGAAATCGCAGGAGTAGTGGCCCTATTCATTTCCGGCGTGACGGTTTTGGGAGCGCTGTGGTTGGCTGCCACTATGTTCTTTGCGTTGTTGACCCATCTATTCATCCTGCACTCCAATCCAGCCGGAGCGGTGATATTGCTGACACTCGCGCTGGTTTTGGCCTGGCTGGAGCGCGAACAAATCGCACGCTTGCGCTAATCTAACGCGACGAGGAGACGCACAATGGAAATAGGAATTGATAGCTTTGCTATTATCATTCCGAACCTGACGACCGGCGTTGTACCGTCACCAACACAACGTATGGAACGGCTTCTGGAAGAAATTGATGTTGCTGATAAGGCAGGTCTGGACATTTTTGGGATTGGCGAACACCACCGAGCAGAATTCATCGATGCTTCGCCAGCCGTAATCCTCGCCGCAGCCGCAGCGCGCACCAAGAACATCCGTCTGACCAGTGCCGTTTCTGTTCTCAGTGCAGTTGATCCTGTGCGCTTATTTCAGGATTTTGCAACGCTCGATCTTATTTCGCAAGGACGTGCAGAAGTCATTGTTGGACGAGGGTCGTTCAAGGAAGCTCATGGTCTATTCGGCGTTACACAGAATGATTATGACGACGTTTTTGCAGAAAAGCTGGACTTGTTGCTGCAGGTACGATCTCAAACCCACCCTCACTGGAAAGGGCGGTTTCGTGCACCGTTGACTGGCGGAGGCATTTTCCCTCGACCTCTTCAAAAAGCCTTACCGATATGGCTGGGTGTCGGCGGTACGCCGCAGTCTTTCATACGGGCCGGCCTCCTTGGATTGCCGCTGATGATAGCAATTATCGGAGGAGCACATAGCCGTTTCCGCCCACTTGTCGATCTCTACCGGGAAGCAGGCCGAAGAGCAGGCCATCCACCTGAAGCACTGAAAGTCGGCATCCATACTTTTGGGTATGTTGCTGATACTAACGAAGAGGCCATCGAAGCCCTCTGGCCAGGCTGGCATCATATGGCCAGCAAGATGGCACTAGAACGCGGAGGTCCACCGGCAACGCGTGAGCGCTACATGCATGAAGTGGGTCCGAACGGCGTATTATTGATCGGTAATCCGTCCCGGGTAGCAGAAAAGGCTAAAGTCGCCGCTCAGGCATTGGGAGGCATTGATCGATTGACCTTCCAACTTAGCATGATTGCCAACGATCATGATGCGCAATTGCGTGGTATTAATCTGTTAGGTCAAAAAGTCTCACCGTTATTACGATAGTATTTAATAATCAATTATTACAGAAACCATTATCAGGAAACACACTAAGATAAATGAGAATAGTTACCTGTGGATTCAATATCCACAGGTAATAATCAAGATTTCCAGCATGATCCGCGTATAATAGAGCAGAAATTACCTTTGTGAAAATACGGTTCTTTATCAGATATGACGTCAGCCTTAACATTCCCAAAAGTTGTTTCTGGCTTATGTCGGATACCTTCATAAAATGCCTGTATAATGTCTTCCTTGAAATGAGGCGTCCGAGGAAAAGCCGTTACGACGGCGTCGCGAACCGCATCAGAATACTGGTCGTATGTCAGACCAAGAACATCCATTTCGACCCCGGCAGTGGTTAGTGCAATCACCGGGTGCATGAATTCAGGCACGCCTGGTGTTGTGTGAAGAGCAATGCCGGTCCAGACTTTTTCGATATCCGAGGGATCGACTTTATAACTTTGCAAAAAATCTCTTGCAGCGTTTGCACCATCGACTTCAAATCGCAGATTTTTACTGCTGTGAGAAGGCATCAGCCCTATGTCATGAAACATTGCTGCAGCGTACAGGAGTTCTGAACTAAAGATCAGTTCGCGCTGTTGCCCAGCCAGAGCGCCAAAAAAATAGACCCGGCTTGAATGGTTGAAGAGTAGCTCGCTTTCAGTATCGCGAATAAATTCAGTAATCGCACGTCCAAGAACAGAGTCCGGAACCTCAATTCCATTGATGCTCGTTCCGGATCGAAACGTATCTATCATGATATTATCTCCTCTCATTGAAGAAATAGGCCCAAAGAACCATTATGAGGCGCCGCAGAATTCTTCAGCTGGCCCACCGTAACGTTATGATCATATTCCCGGATCCTGACGGCAGAAATGACATAGAGTCCTCTTATTCTGCCATGGAGTTATAAATTTTGGCTTCTCATCTCTCTCCCATCATATGGTTCATTGTGTTTCCAGGGTTTGAGCTACTCGACCTCAGCGGCCCTCTTTGCGCCTTCAATCTGGCGCGCGATTATCATGAAACTGGCTATGATATCCGGATCGTCTCTGTTTCTGGTGGGCTGATCCAGAGTTCATCAGGTGTAAAAATTGAAACCACCGAACCTTCTGTTCCCAAGTATTCCGATACGATTGTGGTCGTAGGGGCTCCCAATATTGAGATTTTTACAGATTGCGGCGATGTAGTTGCTCTCGTTCGCAGGATGGCAAGTCAAGCGGGGCGGAGTGCCAGTGTTTGCACCGGGACATTTTTGTTGGCAGCAGCAAGTCTTCTTAACGGGCGCCGCGCAACAACACATTGGCGACATACGGCAGTTCTCCAGCGCCATTATCCCTCTTTAAAAGTCGAAGCAGATCGCATTTTCATCCGTGATGGTGCGATCTGGACTTCTGCTGGCATTACGGCTGGCATCGATCTTGCCTTGGCTCTGATTGAGGAGGATTTTGGAATTGAGATTTCTAAAGCTGTCGCAAGAGAGCTTGTGGTTTATCATCGCCGTACTGGTGGCCAATCTCAGTTTTCCACACTTCTTGATCTGGAGCCTCCTCCTGGACGTATTCGCAACGTCATTGCGTACATTCGTTTGCATCTACAGGAACAATTACAGGTAGAACGGCTGGCAGAATTTGCAGGCATTAGCCCGCGGCAGTTTGCACGACAGTTCGTTACAGAAACAGGAGAAACACCTGCCCGCGCCGTTGAGCGTATCCGGTGTGACGCCGCTCTGCCACGTATTCAAAATACGAATGAACCTCTCGATCAGATCGCTTTACGCATTGGCTTCGGCGATCTTGAGCGTATGCGTCGCGCATTCCTCCGTGTGTATGCTCAACCACCTCAGGCTTTACGCAGAGCATACCGTGAACGGACTTAGTACTATTTTGGAAAGTCAGAAGCGAGTATTTCCATCTCTGAAATTAGTGTCGAAGCCGGTGACGCATTAATGCGGCGTTGATCATCGCAAACAGATTGCCGCCAGAAGGTTATTCAGTCGAAAATGCTCTCTTTTACCAGCAGCGTCCCAAGCAATATCTCGCCCCCCTTTGCTCTGGCATTCACAGCCAGAGCTTGAAGCACATAAGACCTATATACTTCGATAATACTTCCATTAATCGGAATAAAATTTTCTATTTTGACAAATCACGCCACAGATCAATTTTTCCTTCTTTGGCATAGTGATCAATTTTCGCCAGTTCTTCAGAACTAAAAGTTAGGTTTTTTAGAGAATCCAGAGAGTCATCCAATTGCTGAACGTTTTTTGCGCCAATCAACGCTGATGTTATGCGTTCATCACGCAAAACCCACGCAATTGCCATTTGCGCCAGACTTTGACCTCTTTTTTGAGCAATTTCATTCAATGCACGAACGTGAGACAAGTTCTCTTCTGTCAACATTTCCTGAGAGAAGGAAGACCCCGTCGAAGCTCTGGAGCCCTCAGGAACACCGTTCAGGTATTTGTTAGTCAAAAGACCCTGAGCCAAAGGAGAAAAGGCAATACAGCCGACACCAAGAGCTTCCAGCGTATCCAGAAGTTTAACCTCTACCCAGCGATTCAAGAGGGAATACGACGGCTGATGGATAAGGAGAGGAACACCTTCGCGTTTAAGAATTTCAGCCGCCTGCTGGGTTCGCTCAGGACCGTAAGACGATATCCCAACATAGAGTGCCTTGCCTTGGCGGTGCATCTGAACAAGCGCTCCAATGGTTTCTTCCAAAGGAACATCAAGTGTTGGACGGTGGGAATAGAAGATATCCACGTATTCGAGTCCCATGCGCTTGAGACTCTGATCAAGAGAAGCCAGCAGATATTTGCGAGAGCCTCCATTTCCGTAGGGCCCTGGCCACATATCCCATCCGGCTTTGGACGAGATGATCATTTCATCACGATAGGCTCTGAAATCCCGACGAAGGATTTCGCCAAAATTTTCTTCGGCTGATCCGTAAGGTGGTCCATAATTATTCGCGAGATCGAAATGTGTAACACCCCGATCAAATGCTCTACGAATAACCGAGCGGCCAGTCTCGAAAACGTCTACCCCTCCGAAATTATGCCACAAACCCACAGAAATGAGAGGAAGCTTCAAACCCGACTGACCTGAACGGCGAAAAAGAGCGTGCTCGTAGCGGGAAGGGGAGGGAGACCATGTCATGCTGTAAAATCCTTGTTTTCTTGATTGCAGAAGACGCGAAAATCACGTCCAGGATGGTATGATGGCTCCATGATAGGCTTCAAGCAGCTTCGCGCGGACGTTCGGTTTCTGAAATGCATGCACTAAAGGCTGGACCCATGCCGCATGGGCATCCGGCTCGTTAACGGCGATAAAATTGATATACGGATTATTGTCCATACTTTCACGTGCCAACCGCTCTGACGTGAGGTTGATCCCCGCTTTATAAGCCCATTCTGTAATCACCACGCCAGCATCCAGATCAGCCAGAGAGCGTGCCAGAACAGGGTCGTCCAACTCTTTGATAGACAGATTTTTTGGGTTTTCGGCGATATCAAGGACTGTTGGCATGTCGCCTGCATCAGAAGAAATTTTAAGCAACCCCAGAGACTGAAGCAGCTTCAAAGCACGTCCCTCGTTTGTGGGGTCGGCAGGAACGCCAATGGTCGCGCCGTCCGGGATCGCCGACAGCGTTTTCCATTTTTTTGAATAAAACCCGATCGGGGCAAAGTAAGTATTCCCGACCGGAACGATATGAGATCCAAGGGCAGCGTTCTGAGCCCGAAGATACGGTCCGTGCTGAAATGCATTGGCATCCAGATCTCCGGCCGCCAAGGCTGCATTGATCGGATTGCCTTCAGAAAAAGTCACGACCTCGATCGTCAGCCCTTCTGAACGTGCATTATCCTGGACAATGCGCCAGATATCTTCGTCTTCCCCTGACAGAATGCCAACACGAACAGGCTTTGATTGTGCTTTTGCTGACGACACAATTACTGGTGTGGCAGCCAGCAGCATCAGAAGTTTACGCCGTCCAAGGGAATTGTTATTTGCGGCGGCAGAAAGATTGGTTAGTCGCTTACGCATGATGCAGATCTTTCGACGGAACAGCAGAAACAAGGTCATTATAATGGCGGGCTGCGACGTCTGGATGAGAACGCAGGCGCCCTTTGAGGGTGTTTTGCCCGATCTGGGAAAACAGGGGATTTTCGGGATCCTGAGTAATACCGCTATTAGCCCTTGTTAGGCTCTCCGACAAAGGAAGCGTCGGCATCGTAGCATCAAGTTGTGCCCCAAGGAAAAACGCAGCGGACAGCCTGTCTCGTCCAGAAGAGGGGCTAATAACACGGTGAATTGCGGCTTTGAAATACCCACTTGACGCGACTTCCAGAAGTTCTCCGATATTGACAATGAATGTGCCTGATTGCGGAGAAGCCTGAATCCATTCCCCGTTCTCCAGTTCCACCTCAAGGCCTCCTTGATTGTCCTGAAGAATCAGAGACAACAGGTCACTATCTTTATGGGCACCAACTCCCTGTCTCCCTCCATCGTCAGGCTGACTGGGATAATGGATAAGTTTCAAAAGTTGATAAGGTGTATCCCTGACGACAGGATGAAAAGCTGTTGCATCCTGCCCCAGGGATAAAGCGAGAGCTTCCAATAGGCGCCTCAGAACATTCAAAACCTTTTCCTGCCACAGAAGAACAGTCTCTTTGAAAGACGGAAGTGTGGCCGGCCATTGGTTAGGGCCTTGAAGGCGGAGATAAGCAGGTTTGTTCTCAAGATCCTGAAGGGCTGATCTCTCTGGACCTATATCCAGTTGTTCACGCCAATCTGCTTTGCCGCGCGTGATTTCACGACCTGCATGATTATACCCCCTGAAATGAGGGGAATTGATCATCGCAATCTGCTCTTTCTGAGCAAGCGGCAAAGAGAAAAAATTCTTTGCCTGCGTCATGAGAGCAGCATTCAGATCCAATGGAATCCCATGACCTTTCAGATAGAAAAATCCGTATTCGTGTGCCGCGTTTCTGAGAGAACTTAGGAAGACATTATCTGGCGCTTGCTGATCTTTCCAAAGTGACAGGTCGATGGTGGGCAGGGAAAGGTGCTTCTGCGTCATGCGTTTGATCACTTTCAACTACGACTATCTAAAAGCAAAGCCGGTTTGAGGCGGCCCACACAAGCAGGCCAACCGTACATATCGCCATCATAAATCGCATTATATATTAAATCCACACACAACACATTGTTTGACTCCAAAAACACTATGACATAATCGGATATGGATATTTTTCCTAGAAAGAACTATTATGCGTAGTGGTTATATCTTGGCGCCACTTTTGGTCAGCCTTTCGTTCTCTACGGCGGTCGCGGCTGGAAATAAGCTGGATCAAGATAACCCGGAGGCAGAAAAGCCGCTTAAAAAGGAGGATTTCGTCAAAAAGCCTGCGTCTGTAACCAGTACGAGCAGTGTGCGTTCTGAAGAGCCTGAACAGGTGATTGTGACAGGAACGCGTGATCCGTCCCAGACAGCAGCGAGAAGTGTAAGCCCGATTACGATCATTGGCGGCAATCAGCTTCGCGCGACTGGAATGACAGACATTCGCGAAGCGCTTGTTCAGCTATCGCCTTCGATCAGCCGGGAAGTAAATGGTTCGGATCAAGGATCAGTGATCGATGCACTCAGTTTGCGAGGACTGAACGCCGACCAGACTCTGGTTCTTGTAAATGGCAAAAGACGGCACACGACAGCAGCAATTGCAGTAGACGCTTCGTCGCAACAGGGAACAACGCCTGTTGACTTGGATATGCTGCCCATTTCTGCCATTGATCACATTGAAATCCTACAGGATGGAGCCGCCGCTCAGTACGGATCGGACGCTATCGCGGGTGTTATCAATGTCATTCTGAAATCCAATAATCACGGCATTCATATGCAAGCCACAAACGGTGGCTATGCCGCGGGAGATGGTTTCACGACAGGAGAAAACTTGAATGCAGGCTTCAAACTAGGGCGGCGCGGGTATCTGAATATCAGCGCAGAATTCAAACATCAGGATCGAACTCAGAGAACCGGCATTGATCCCCGGACCGGTAAAAACAATGATCTGGCAACAGGTCAGCCTCAGGTCACACGAGAGTCAATCGAAGCGAATTTTGGTTATCATCTGACAGACAGCATAGAGCTTTATGGCTTCGGAACGTTTACGCACCGGGATGCAGAACGTTGGGCCTTTCTCCGTGCTCCAAGTACAACAGCCGCTGACGGGCTCTCGGGAATGTATCCAAATGGTTTTGAGCCTGTTGAGACAATGCCTGAAAATGATTATGGTTTCACGCTAGGATTTCGTGGAAAAAGACTTTATGGATTTGACTGGGATCTAAGTTCCACAATCGGCGGAGATCATGACACACTGGCTGATTACAATTCGGCCAATGCTGATGCTTATAAGGAAACAGGATATTCTCCATCCCGTTTTTATCTTGGCAATTACTCCAATCAACAATGGACAAATAATCTCGACATTCGACGTGGTGTCGACATTCCTTTCCTCTACAGCCCCCTGAATATTGCGTTTGGTGGAGAGTATCGCCGGGATACATACTCAATTGGAGCAGGGGAACCTTTGTCGTATTATTTGAGTGGCGCACAGGGGTATCAGGGCGAAACACCTGAGGACGCAGTGAATGCAGCCAGGCATGTGGCGGCAGCATACGTCGATTTTTCAACACAGATTGTCAAACAGTGGCGAGTAGACCTTGCAGGTCGCTTTGAACATTATAACGACGTCGGAAATGCTCGGACGGGCAAGATTTCCACACGCTATGATATTAATCGCTATATTGGTTTCCGAGGAACAGCGAGTACCGGATTTCGCGCCCCCACTCTTGCAGAGCAGAATTTCGCAGCGTTCATCTCCAGCCCCAATTATGCGACGGGACAGATTGCAGCCAATTCGGCTGCCGCACGTGCGCTAGGCTCTCCTGGCCTCAAACCGGAAACATCCACAAATTTTAGTGTGGGGATGATCCTGAACCCAATTCCTCGACTCCATATCAATATTGATGGTTATACGATCTACATCAAACATCGTATTGTTGACGGAGGGTATGCTTCGGGCGCGCGTGCAGTTGAAGCATATGCCGCAGCAGGCGTGAATACCTCAGGCTTTGCCGGAGATGAATCCGCTGTCAGCACAAATTATTTCACAAATGGCGCCAATACACGAACAACGGGTCTTGATATCACGGCGCGTTATTCTTCAGATTTTGGCCAATATGGAAAAGTGGACTGGGACGCTGCGGTTAACTTCAATCATACAAATGTAAAAGACATTGCCCGGACCGGGGAAGGGACGCCCGTTCTGAACGCACAGCAGATCAGCTTGATGTCAACGGAAAATCCTGCCAATAAGCTGATTTTTGGCGGGATCTGGCATCGTGGTAAGTGGAATGTGGCTGTGCATGAAATCCGCTATGGTCACACGACATCCAACCTGACGTTTGTCTCCGGCAGCAACGCCTTCTCGACAACGGATTTCTATCATCAGATCAATCGCCCACGTTTCGTAACCAATCTTGAAGTCGGCTATCAGGTTCTTCCTCAGCTTCACCTCGCTCTTGGAGGTAATAACGTAGGGAATGCCCATCCAAGTCGGGTGCCTTCCTTTACAGCAGACTATAACAACAATCTTTATGATACACTCAGCCAGCAACTCTCTGAAGAGGGAGGCTTCTACTACCTGCGCGCCGACCTGACGCTTTAAAATCCAGAATATTCAGAAAGCCTGTATGCCTGACAAAACGAGTGAAATATTAAAAATTGAAAATCTTTCCAAAGGTTTTGAAGGGCATACTGCGCTTGAGAACGTGAGTTTCTCTGTTCGGGAAGGCGAAATTGTCGGAATTATTGGACGCTCCGGGGCAGGGAAAACGACACTCCTTCGCTGCCTGAATGGCGCGGAAGTTCCAGATTCAGGCAGAGTCCTTATCGAAGGTCAGGATCTGAATGAACTTAAAGAGAAAGACCTTCTTGCCCTTCGACAGCGTATTGGCCTTGTCTTTCAGGGCTTCAATCTTCTGCAATCCAGAACAGTCACTGGAAATATTTCTCTTGCCCTTGAAATTCTGGGCGTTCACAAAAAGGAACGCCCTCATCGCATACAGAAGCTTATGAAGCTGGTTGGCCTTGAAGGTCATGAACTCAAGTATCCTGCACAGCTTTCTGGAGGCCAGAAGCAGAGAGTTGGAATAGCGAGAGCCCTTGCAGGAAGTCCGGCTATTCTCCTGTGTGATGAAGCAACATCTGCACTAGACCCAGAAGCCACGGCTTCAATTCTTGCCCTCCTGGAAAAAATTAACAGAGAGGTAGGCGTCACAATCATTCTTATTACGCATGAGATGGATGTTATACGCCGCCTTGCTCATCGAGTACTCGTTCTTGATCAGGGAGCTATTGCTGAAGATATTTCAACGGAGGCTCTTGCCAGAGGGCAGGCCCGTCACGCTTTAACTAAATCTTTTATCAACGATGATCCGGTATCTCTTCCTGATCATGTACTTCCACTCATGACAAACGGAGCCACTCCCGGGACTGTGGCAGTTTTGCGTCTCGGCAGCAGCCGGGGTGATTTATCATCAGCGCTGCTGGCAGATCTCTATCGAATTTTTGGCGTTACGGCCGTCATTTTACAAGCAGACATTCACGGAAAGTCCCCCGAACGGCGCGACACGCTTGTGCTGAGTTTATCTTGCAATCATGAACAAGCGATCCAATGGCTATCGCAAAACGTGGAAGAAGTGGAGGTCATTGGATATGCGTCATCAGATCTTTGAGTTGTTTTTCAGAGCAACGCTGGCAACGCTTGAAATGGTTTTTGCGTCTGCGGGGATAGCTGTTCTTTTTGGCCTGCCTCTCGCCATTCTTCTAACCATCACACGCCCAGGCGGCTTATGGCCCATTCGACCTATCGGTCGGGCCCTGGGCTTTGTAATAGATCTGACACGAGCAGTTCCGTTTATTATTCTACTAGTAATCCTTATCCCGTTTACGCGCTTTCTTGTAGGCACTGCGCTGGGTACCGCCGCCGCCATTGTGCCTCTTTCGATTACGGCCATTCCTTATTTCGCGCGTATTGCAGAAGTGTCACTAAAGGACGTTGATCCAGAATTGATTGATGCCATTCGCGCAATGGGAGCAACACGGACTAAAATTGTACGTTCCGTCCTCATCCCGGAAGCTTTGCCGGGCTTGGTTTCTGGATTGACAGTAACACTGGTTACCCTGATCAGCGCTTCAGCCATGGCAGGGGTCGTTGGAGCGGGAGGATTGGGAGACCTTGCCATCAGGTATGGATATCAAAGATTCAATACTGTCATGATGCTATGGGTCGTGAGTATTCTTGTCATACTGACAATTGTCGTCCAAATCGCCGGAAATACCGTTTCTGCACGCTTGAGAACGTCTACCTCCTAGTCGCAGGTCCTGTTAACTCACTAAGTGAGTCGCGTGATGTGACTCACTGGCTGGCCATTGGGAGAAAGCACGTAAATCGCAATCCAATGAATTGACAACGTAGTGACTGAGAAAGGTCATTTATGCGACCTTCCATAGATTGGCCCGAAAAATATTATATAAAATATACTTTTATTACTAAACCTAAAGAAGATTATTGTTTAAAATTTATTTATATTTTGATATCAACATCTCAATGTCTTATATAAGGTTATAATATTAGACATTTGTTGAAGCCCTGTTCTGATTACTACTAATTGCACATCATAGAGCGTGCGCGTGCGACACATCCACTTCCTTCCACTCACGTGAAAGCACCACCCCATCAAATTCCGGGGCTAAGCACTTAGGAGACCTTCAGTAGCTCAAATATCGCGGGATGATTTGCCACAATGGATTATCGGGATTGGCCAGCAATTTGATGGTCAAAGCTAGCGACATGACGACCAGTAAGGGCCGGAGCCCTTTGCCACCAAAACGCATGGCAAGCCACGCACCCACCTGATTACCCAGAATGTTAGCTCCCGCCATACCAAAGCCAAGAAGCCATAAGACCTTTCCTCCGGCAATCATGGCGGTCAGGCCCGCAAGATTGGTCAGAAGGTTGAGGAACTTGGTATTGGCAATGGCACGGACCAGTCCAAGACCGGCAAAGGCAACCAGAACGGTTGTCAGGAACGACCCGGCGCCAGGACCGAAAAAACCATCATAAAAACCTACGGCTGTGATGCAGGCGGTAATGCCCCAACGGTTCAGGCGAGCCTGCCGATCCATCGCACTCATGGGTGGTGCCAACAGAAAATAGATAGCCATGCCTACGAGCAGCAGCGGCACAATGGCAGACAGAAACACCGGGTTGATGAACTGAACGGCCGTGGCGCCCGCCAGAGACCCAAGAAAAGCGCCCACCGCCGGCAGAGTAAACTGAGAGATATCGACATGTCCGGCTTTGAGAAAGGCCAGGAACGCCGAGAAGGTCCCGATACTACTCTGAAGCTTGTTGGTAGCCAGTGCCGAGACAGGAGGGATACCGGCTGCCATCAGGGCGGGGATGGTGAGAAGACCTCCGCCACCTGCCAGAGCATCAATGCAGCCTGCGACAAAGGCGGTTGAGATCAGGAAGAAAAGAGTTTCCAGTGTAAAATGCATAACGAACAAAAGCCTGATCTGAAGTGTCGTCGGGCAAGGGAGATGGAACGTATTCCGACGAAAAGCGGCCGCCATGGCTTCCTCGGTTTCCGTCACGATTATTGAGCAGGAACTTTTTAGGGCCAACCTTCCAATCCTCGACTGTCTGGCTCCTGAGCCACTGTGTCAACATCTTCGGGTTAATCCATATCCATACCGCCTTCTATCAACGAAGGCAGCGTCGGGGATGAACTGCGCGTCTGTGAATTGACGCAACGTCCTGACGGTTGGTGACTACGTCCGTCAGGCGCAATGCAGCCTGTGCAAGTGGATGACGATGCGGACGTTTCGATCTGGGCCGTGGCGACCGGCCTGATTCGCACGGACGTCTGATGCCCATCTACGGCCTGATCGACGGGAACTCATTCTATTGTTCATGCCAGCCCGCGTTTGAATCTGACCTGAAGCGCAAACCTGTCGTGGTTCTCTCGAACAATGACGGCTGCGCGATTGCCCGCACGCGGGAGGCAAAGGAGCTTGGCATCAAGATGGGCAACCCTTGGCATTTCGCCCGAAAGCGCCCCGAAGCAAAGTCCGTAGTCTGGTATTCTAGCAATTACGCTCTGTATGCTGACATGTCGCGGCGCATGTACGAAGTTCTTCAGTCTCGCGTTCCATCCCACATCTACCGTCAGATGATCCGTACCGCACTCGGCGCTCAACCTAGACGATATCCTGAACCTGACGCGCCCGCAGTCTCGCACAAGCCGCGCTCCAGTCGATTGCCGGAAGTAGGCTGTGCGCCGAAGTATCGACGCAGTTTGGCCAGACGTCCATTTCTGGCAGATTTTCGCGGGTTGCTATGTCTGTAAGCACCGATACCCCCACGCCTCAAACGACACCCCCATCGGTACCCCCATTATGATGGAGGTTCATGATTTGTTCTCTATATTAATGAAACAGACCAGATGAACG
Organism: Gluconobacter sp. NFX36; assembly: GCF_049887835.1. Lineage (NCBI taxonomy): Bacteria > Pseudomonadati > Pseudomonadota > Alphaproteobacteria > Acetobacterales > Acetobacteraceae > Gluconobacter > Gluconobacter sp. NFX36. Next base: position 77,280 of record NZ_JAGEKJ010000005.1, read on the forward strand.
AAAAGAGCAGAAGTGGCTGCCTTTGGTCAATAACGGTCGCTAATAGTGGGGGTATCGCTGGCGGAGAGAGAGGGATTCGAACCCTCGGTACGCTATTAACGTACACACGCTTTCCAAGCGTGCGCCTTAAGCCGCTCGGCCATCTCTCCTGTCGAGCGAGGTGGTATTTACGAAAAGCCCTTTCGGAGATCAACCCCCCAAACGCGCTTTTTCGACAAATTTTTTGATTAAATCGTGAGACTTATGGCCAGGGCTGTCTTCCACACCCGAAGACACATCTACTGCAGGCGCTCCACTGGCCTGCAATGCATCACCAACATTGGAAGGGTTCAGGCCTCCTGCCAGCATCCAGAACGCTGGGGCAGACCAGCTTTTGGTCAACGTCCAGTCGAATGTGCGTCCCAGACCACCAGGGCGGCCGTCTCCTGCCTGATGCGGGGCCTCAATCACATACCCATCAAGTTCAGCACGAGACGGGAGGTCAGACGACGAAGTCACGCCTCTTGCAAGCCATGTGGGGAGGCCAAAACGGCTCCTTATGACTCTCGCTCTTTCTTCTGTGTCGTAGATCTGCAGAACATCAAGCTTCACAGACTGAAGGGTTTGTTCGATTGCTTCGTCATCCGCCTTGACGAACAGCCCGACGCGCGCGGGGCCGCCCAAGGACCGGGAAGGCGCGCTATCATTCAGAACCTTAGCCTGCTCGGGTGTCACATAACGTGGAGAGGCCTGGTAAAAGACGAAACCAACCCAGTCGACCCGCAAATTCGCACAGAACTGCATGGTTGAAACATCCCGTACACCGCAGATCTTGACGCCGATCATGCGCTGGCAAGCTCAGCCATGATCTCCTGGGCTGCGAAAGCAGGGTTAGGAGCACGTGTGATAGGGCGTCCGACAACAATCCAGTCCGCGCCAGCCTGAGCCGCCTGCGTCGGCGTCATGATCCGCTTCTGATCGTTGGAGGCACTGCCAGCAGGGCGGATACCAGGCACAACCAGAACAGGTTTGTCGCCCAGAGCATCACGCAGAAGCGCGATTTCGTGGGCCGAGCACACAAGTCCATCGGCCCCTGCCGAAATTGCCAGCTTGCCGAGCCGCAATACCTGTTCCTGCGGCGTAGCACTTACGCCGGTTTCGTGTAGGCCAGCTTCGTCCATGCTCGTCAGAACAGTAACAGCCAGCAGACGAGGACGATGCGCTTCATCTGGACATGCCTTTTCCAGCGCTTCACGAGAGCGGGCAATCATCTCCGCTCCACCACAGGCATGAATGGTCGTCAGGGCAGGTCGTAAAGGGGCAAGCGCGGAAAGACCGGAAGCAACGGTATTGGGAATATCGTGCAGTTTGAGATCCAGGAAGAGTTGGTGACCTGTCGAGACAGCCCGAACCGCATCCAGACCGCAGGCATAAGTAAACTCAAGCCCAAGCTTGATGGCATCGACCGTCTTGCCGAGGGTCACGGACCACTCTTCTGCCTGTGACCGGCTATTCGTATCAAAAGCAGCAATCAGCTTGGTTCTCTTGGACATGGTGATAATCAGATCCGGTTTTCAGGTGAGGGGACTGTCGTTGTTGCGGCAACGGGAGGGGTCTGAAGACGGTCAAGCCGTTGGTGCAGTTCCACCAACTGACTTTCCAGCGTGCGAACATGCGCTTCAGACCGGCGAGCGCGCGAACGTTGCCGCAGCTCGCCAACCCAACCAGTCAGAAAGCCAAAGATCAGGCCGACAACACCAATACCAAGCGCCAGCGTACCCACAGAGAGATGCCAGCCAAAGGAGATGAGCCAGATTGGTTCAAGATCAGTGTTGCTCAGAGCAAAAACGATCAGGGCAGCCAAAAAAATAACGATAAAAAGAAGTCTCAGCATGAGGAAGTCCTATCGTGCTGCCTGCAGGGCGACAAGACACCCTGAGGAGGATTGATTTCCTGTCAGCACTCATGGTGGTGTGCTCTTGTCGCGGGACATAACCAGACACCGATGCTGACGTTCCGTTAAGGCGATAACATTCCCAGTATTTTACTGAAAGGGACCGCCGTGCCCGAAGTCATACCACTGCGTCCGTCATTGCCAAAAACCGACACCTTATGGGCCGTGATCGCATCTCAGGGGAAGCGTACGATCATCGCAGATGTTTATATATCACGCGAAGCCGCGGAAGCTGACTGCCAGTGGCGGACTTCTCAGGTCCGGGCCTACGCTCACTTCCTGATGTCTGAACAACAGCCACCGCCCAGTTATCATATTCGCCGGATTGCCCGCGCAGAACTTCCCAGGCGATGGGCGCCGCTTCCGGCGCTTGGAATGCTACGTGGGCGCTTCATATAATCAGATTCAGGAAGCCTTCGGGTAGCCAAAATTTCCCCCTCATGACACAAGATAACCTTATGTCTTTATCCTGCGTTTTCAAACGACAATGCAGGTTGTTTTGTGCAGATTACAGGTAAGGTCAGGATGAACGATCACAATCATGCAGACACACTTCAGGGTGCATCCGGAAGTTCTGCGACGTCTGAACCCAGCCCTGCGCTAGTTGTGGGCTCGCAGTATCTCCGTACCCTGTCCATTGACGTTCAGAATACCCCTGACATCTACCGTGACATCCCGGCCCAGCCTCACGTCGGCATGACAGTGGATGTGACGGCCCGGCAGCTCCCAGGCGGACAGCCGAGTTTTGAAGTTACCCTGGTCATTCGTGCGCAGGGTCTGGACGCGGCTCCCGTCCCCAATGCACCTGCTCCCCGCGTGCTCTATGAAACCAATATTGCCTATGCAGGTCTTTTTGGTCTGACAGGAGCAGTCACGCAGGCTACGGCAGAGCCGCTTCTTCTCGTCGAAGCCCCGAAATATCTTTTCCCTTCGGCTCGTGCAGCAATGTTAAATGTGATTCGGGAAGCTGGTTTCCCTGTAGGAAATATCCAACCCATCAATTTCCATGACCTGTGGCAGAGCCGTCGGCTTCAACAGGGCTGATAATATTTAATCCTCAAAGACCAAGACGCGTGCAGGAAAAGGTCGTCATGAGCCTGAAAGACTATATCCTTGCTTCTCCAGCCTTTTCTGGTCCCAGGCCTCCGGTCTGGGGTCGCTTTGATGCTGAATGGTACCGGACCCGGTATGCGCGTATTCTTCGGGAGGAACAGCTTCTCAAAAGCGATGGTTCGGCTCTGGATCTCAGCAATGAGGCCATGGAACAGCACTGGCTGGAACAGGGGGCCAGCCAAGGCTTGTCACCCAATCGTTTTTTCGACGAAGAATGGTATCTGAGACAAAACCCTGACGTTCGGGATGGCATCAGCTACGGCGTCTTCAGTTGTGGCTTTCTGCATTATTGTGAGAGCGGTTTTCGGAGCCGCTCGCCACATTGGCTTTTCTCCGAGACCGAATATTTCACCCGCAATACAGATCTCAGTCTGCCGGTTCTGATTTCTCAGGGGTTTAGCAACGGGTATGACCATTATCTGACAGATGGCGAGCAGGAGCAGAGGCAGGCACACACCTTTTTCAAGACATCCGTTTTCCGGATGGCCAGCCTGACTCGAGGCATTTCCTACGACATCGGTAAAGGTGATTTTCGACAGTTCCTGATGTCAGCAGGGGCGGGATTATGTCGGAGTTCTTGGTATTTTGATCCAGAGTGGTATCTGGCTACCTACCCAGAGGTCGAAAATGCCCTCAAAGACGGTGTTTTCCTCAACGCACTGCATCATTATCTGACAAATGCCACACCAGGTGCATACAACCCGAACCAATGGTTCAGTGAAGACTATTACGCTCATATGTACCCGGACGTTGCACAGATCGTGGCCAATGGCGGGTTTCGCAACGGGTATGATCATTTTGTGCGTTACGGCGCCCGTGAGATGCGCACACCTCAGGCCGAGGTAGATCTGAGAGGCTTTTCCGAAAAACCGGGGATACAGCGCAAGCTCAGAGAAGGTCAATTCGAGGACTTATTTGCGCTCTGGGTCCAGTCTCAGGGAAATATCGCCGTTACACAAGAGCTTCCGGATGCCTCTCCGGAACAGTATAGAAATCTGGATTTGCAGCGGGCCGGCACGCTTATTCCGTCAATCGTCCGCTCTCCTCTGGATTTTCGCCTGATTCGGCCTCCGGAAATCAGTGTCGTCATTCCCGTAACCAACCAGTTTCTGGAAACACTCTCTACACTGGCTGCCCTGCATGCAAATGGGGCGGGCGCAATTGATATCATCATTGTTGATAACGGTTCGAGTGACGAGACGGCACAGATCGAGCGTATTGTAAGAGGAATACGTGTTCTTCGCCCAACATCCCGAACAAATTTCACGGAACAGGTTAATCACGCTGTAGAACGTACGCGTGCCGATATTGTTCTCCTGATGGAGCCGGGCACGCAGCCGTTCCCCAATACATTGCACGCCGCTTTGCAGGCCTTTGATTCCCCTGATGTCTGGGCTGTAGGTGGCCAGTCTTTGAGTCTTGATGGCCGAGTCCTTGAGGCGGGCACGATTGTCTGGCGAGATGCTTCGACTCTCAGATTTGGTGTTGGCCGACGCGCAAATGAACCGGAAATCGGGTTCTGCCGTCAGGTAGATGCAATCTCTGTTGGCATGCTGTTCTGTCGACGGGACAAGCTGGCTGCATGCGGAGGCATTGACGAAGTCTGCATTGGGTCCGAAGCCAGGCTCCTGTCCCTGTGTCTGGCTCTGCGTCAGGTAGGTGGTAAAATCGTCTATGACCCTTCCATTCTGGATCGGACCCGACCACCAACTGTGTTACCCGAAGACTTCCTGCGCCGGAATCAGACATGGCTGAAACGACGGTTTTCGGCCATACTTTCCCGCTATCCCATGACCGGTACGTCTCTTTTCAGAGCACGTTTTGCGTCAGGCGTACCAACAGTGCTTGTGCTCTGTTCTACATTGCCTCACCGCTCGCTTGGCTCCCCCCATCTTCGGACCCAGGAATTGATTCTGGCCCTGAGTCTCAAGGGGTACCATGTTACGGTTTTCCCCTTGGAAGGCGGTGTTACCGACCCCGTGACGGTTGCCCTTGATTTTCCGTCGAACGTAGAAATCATGAACGAGAGTGACATTTCCGAGCTTCCGGAATTTCTCAGGGATCGTGCTGCGTCCTTCGATTACCTTTGGATCACGGGAGGCAACACACTGCATCGAACAGGCAGCATATTGCGATCACATTCTGCCATTCTTCCCAAGCTGAATATGATCCTGGATCTTGATGGCACAACATCTGGAGAAAGTTATCTTCGGAAGCGCGTTGGCCTTCATAATGATCGCGAGCAAATGCTTGATGATCTTGACCGCGAACTGACAGACGCCTGGATGTGTCAGGCTCTTGTATGCTCTCACGCCGAAGAAGCTGAAAACCTGCGCGCTCTCGGGTACGGTAACGTACTTGAACTCAACTATGTTCCGCGTACCATTCCAACGACGGTTCCGGGCTTTCATGATCGTTCTGGAATTCTTTTCGCACTACCCTGTGAAACTTCAGGAAGCGCAGCACATGATGGTCTGGACTGGTTTGTGCATCAGGTTTTGCATGAATTGTCCGACCGCCTTCCAGCGGATGCGACAGTTCTGTTTGCAGGGTATAGAGGCAACGACATCGACCTGACACCTTACACAAGAGCTTTAGGAATTGAACCACTCCCTGATAGCGTGAACATGTCTGCACTTTACCGCACACGCAGGATCATGATTGATCCTTCCCGCGTCATGAGTGCACCTGCACAGGAAATCTTGGATGCTGCGGCTGCCGGCCTTCCCGCTGTTCTGACAGAAACAACCATGCAGCAACTTGGGTGGTCAGAAGAGGCCGGCAAGTGCATTGCAGGTGGTTTCTGTAACCCCGCTCTTTTCGCAGATGCGGTGATACGACTGTATGAAGACGAAGAACTCTGGAACCGCATCAGCCAGAACGTCAGACACTTCGTCTCGTCCTTGGCTGATGCGAGAATTTTTGATCAGCAGGTAACGAATATTCTGAACCTCTCGTCGGGGCAGGCCCCTATTGCGCTACCTGACCATGCACCACGCCTGATCAGGCAGGACAGGCCCAATGGCCCCATCGCGCCAGCCCCCATTCGTCTGCAGCATCGCAAAGCTGACGATCCTACCCGGGAGGCCGAGGACTCTCATCCTTTTGAGACGTCGGAAGAAGCACCGGCCCTCGGAACCCTGACACCTCGCGTTGGCATCTCACTACCTCTTTCGGAACTTTGACTCCATGACGACTTCAACATCCCTTCCTCTTGATGCTGTTCTGTCTCACGTTGACAGGTCTCTGGACAGTGCCGTTGAAAGACTGTTCAGCCTGCTGCGCATTCCCAGCATTTCCACCCAACCCTCCCACGCCGCGGACTGCCGCAAGGCCGCTGAATGGCTTCGACAGGATCTGGCAGAAATGGGACTGTCAGTTGATGTCAGGGATGTTCAATGGGCTGCGCCTGGGCATCCGATGGTCGTGGCACACGATACACCTCAGGCAGACAAACCTCATGTCCTGTTTTATGGGCACTATGACGTCCAGCCGACCGACCCTGAAAATCTCTGGAAAGCGCCGCCTTTCGAACCGCGCCTTGTAGAGGATGGTGCAGGTCGAAAGGTCATTGTTGCGCGTGGTGCCAGTGATGACAAAGGACAGGTCATGACCTTCCTTGAAGCGTGCCGTGCATGGAAAACAGTTCATGGATCCATTCCTGTTCAGGTCAGCGTCCTTCTCGAGGGGGAAGAGGAATGCGGGGGCGCCAATCTGCTTCCCTTTCTCAAGGAAAATGCAGAAGAGCTGAAAGCCGACGTCGCGCTTGTGTGTGATACGTCCATGGCAGATCGAACGACGCCAGGCATCACGACTTCGTTACGCGGAATGATGGCAGAAGAAATCGTCATTGAATGCGCATCACATGATCTGCACTCGGGCATTTATGGCAACGCAGCAGCAAACCCGATCGCACTGCTCTGCCAAATCCTTGCAACATTGCGCGATGCTGACGGCCGGGTGACGCTTCCCGGCTTTTATGACGGCATTCAGGACCCGTCGCCAGAGACACGGGCACAATGGAGAGCCCTGTTCCCGAATGATGCGGCCCTTCTCGAAGAAGCTGGTCTCGCTATTGCAGCAGGTGAAAAGGGCTATACTGCCATTGAGCAGACCTGGTGCCGTCCGAGCTGTGAAATCAACGGAATTTCCGGCGGCTATGAAGGAGAAGGGTTCAAGACTGTTCTGCCAGCAAAAGCCATGGCGAAAGTTTCCTTCCGATTGGTTCCGGGGCAGGATCCTGAGAAAATCCGGGACTCATTCCGCGCTCATGTTAACGCGACTCTCCCGGCCGATGCGAAAGTTACATTTACACCACATGGTGGTTCACCGGGCTTTGAAGTGTCCCGGAACAGCCGGTTCCTCGCGCCAACACTCAAGGCTCTGACGGATGAGTGGAGCGTTCCAGCAGCCACCATTGGAAGCGGCGGCTCCATTCCTGTCGCTGGTGAAGTGCGGGATGCGCTAGGGCTGGATGCTCTAATGGTCGGTTTTGCGCAGGCAGATGACCGCATTCATTCCCCCAATGAGCAATATGGTCTCGAATCCTTTCACAAAGGTATTCGCTCCTGGGTCCGCATCCTTGCCGCTCTGGCGGATGTCGGCTGATATGACAGCTCCGATCGCCCTGACTCTCGGTGACCCTGCTGGTATCGGGCCGGAGCTTGCCGTTGCCGCATGGCAGGCTCTCCGGAACACCGGGCCAGTTTTTTTCTGGCTGGGCGATCCTGTTCTACTGAACAACTCAGTTCCATTCCGGCTGATTGAAAAGCCGGAGGATGCGGAGCAGACTTTTTCTGACGCGCTACCTGTTCTCCCGATAACGTGCCCAACTCTTGTGACGCCGGGACAGCCAACGTCAGACAATGCGCCCGCCGTCATCAAAAGCATTGAGCGTGCCGTTGGATTTGTTCTGGAAGGCCGGGCAGGCGGTGTCACGACCAACCCTATTGCCAAGCACATTCTGGCAACATCAGGCTTCGCTTATCCGGGGCACACGGAATTTCTGGCGGCCCTCTGTCAGACGACAGGGCAAGAGGTCATGATGCTCGCATCCCCTCAGCTTAAAGTCGTTCCCGTCACCATTCATGTCTCACTGCGACGTGCCCTGGAAACTCTCACGACAGACCATATTATCGCCGTGGCCCGGGCGACGCATAGTGCCTTGCAAAACGATTTTGGGCTTGTATCCCCTCGGCTGGCTATTGCCGGTCTGAACCCTCACGCAGGGGAAAAGGGGCTGATGGGGACCGAAGAACAAACGATTATCGGTCCGGCTATTGCTCAACTGAAAGACGAAGGGCTGTGCGTTTCCGGGCCTTATCCGCCAGATACAATGTTCAGTGCCACGGCCCGCCCGAAATATGACGTGGCGATCTGCATGTACCACGATCAGGCCCTAATTCCGCTCAAAACGCTCGATATGGCAGAGGGCGTCAATGTCACTCTGGGCTTACCCATTATTCGAACGTCCCCGGATCATGGGACAGCCTTTGACATTGCCGCCCCGGTTGGTGGTTCCAGCCGGGCAGATCCTTCCAGCCTTCTGGCAGCACTCAGACTGGCAGATTTCATGTCCCAGCACAGAAGGGGAAACAGCCAATGATCCGGCTCGGCGTTAATATTGATCACGTTGCCACATTACGAAACGCCCGTGGCGATGCTTATCCTGATCCCGTGGACGCTGCAAAACTGGCGATCCAATGGGGTGCAGATGGAATTACAGCTCATCTCAGAGAAGATCGTCGACATATCCGGGACGCCGATATGCCACGCCTCAAGGTTCTGGCGGCACCGCTAAACTTCGAAATGGCAGCAACTGCAGAGATGGTCCGTATCGCCTGCCTTCTTCGACCGCACGCATGCTGCCTTGTCCCGGAAAAGCGTGCTGAAGTCACAACTGAAGGGGGGCTTGATGTCGCCGGGCACAAAGAAATTCTGGCGCCCAAAATTGCTCGACTGAGAGATGCCGGTATTCGGGTCTCACTGTTTATCGATCCTGATACAAGACAGATCGAAACAGCAGCAGAACTCGGTGCACCTGTGGTCGAGTTGCATACCGGCGCCTATGCTCATGGCAAAGGTGGAGAATTGGAACGTCTGCATCAGGCAGCGGGAACCGTTGCCGATTGTGGCCTTGAACTCCATGCCGGTCATGGCCTGACTTATGACAATGTGCCGCCTATCGCCAAGCTGCCAGGGCTGGCGGAACTGAACATTGGACACTTTCTGATCAGTGAGGCAGTTTTTTCCGGGCTTGGACCAGCCGTTCGAAAAATGAAATATCTGATTAACTGCCCATAAAATGAGAAAGCCGGGGGTCTCCCCCCGGCCTACCGTCTTACTTAACAGGCTGGATCACAGGCTGTGTCTTGTCTTTGCTGAACTGCGGTACATATTTCCCAGACTGATCTGAATATGTTGCCGAACTGCTCTGCGGAGGTGTCGCGGGCGGATGGAAAGCAGAAACAGGGCCAAATGGTCCAGCGTTTACACGATGCATGGTCGATTCACGCTGACGTGCACAACCACGGGTAATGATGGAGCAAATACCGTCTGTTCCGATATATTCGTCGTCGTTCCCGGTGTAATGCACCTCGGAAACGCGATCATGGTCAAGACGAAGCACCATACGGCACGTCGTACCGCCGCCGCCAAAAGCGGATTGATAGATGCTGATGATTGACTGTGCAGGAATAAGGCCGGAATCCGACGAAATCGTCGGCGTGCTCTGGGTTCCATCGTACTGCCAGATTTCCGTTGTATCGTTCAGCTTCTTCGTACTGCCCGGAAGACCAGCACAAGCCTGAACATCGTAGCTGGTCATGCCGACCATCTCGAACTGGGCCTTGTGAGCATTACGGGAATCGAAATATCCGCATCCGGAAAGGGTAACGGTGGTTGCAAGTGCTCCAAAAACACGGAGGACGGAGGGGCGCATTCTGTCTCCTTTGCGCAAGGTCAGGATGACCCGCCCTAAACCTCCGGGCACAGCCGGGGAACAGGGCGAAAGATTGGAAGAGCCCGGTTTCTACAACAGGAATACCATTCAGGGTAGGGGAGATGGGTTCCTTTCAGGGTAACGATGAGCTACAGGGCAAGACCTTGCCAAAACTCAGGAGTGCCACCCGATGGCCGATATGACCCCTTCCGAAGTGACGCGCCTTCAGACGACATTGCAGCGTCTTCTCGGCTCACAGAAACTGACAGTTACCAAGCCAGCCCGTAAGGGAATGAGTGTTGAACTCGCGGTCGCAGGCGAAGTGATCGGCACGGTGCACCGTGATGAGGACGAGGGCGAGGTGTCCTACGCCATTCACATCACTGTCCTTGAGGAAGACCTTCCTCCGGCCTGAACGGCCCTTTGAATCAGGGCCGCGGGGCAGACTGCGGCAGATCGAACCGCGTGATTTTCCAGCCCCAGTGCTCGAATTTCATATGCAGGACGAACGGTGTCTGTCCCGGTTGGTCCACCTGAGCCTCAAACTTGTTGAGGCTCACGAAATGGGCGTGCAGGCCACCCCACACAGGCCAGCCTCCACCCGATGATGCTGTGGCACCAGTCGGCATGAACTGATGAGCCGTTGTCATCAGTGTTCCAGGCGAAAGCTCGGTATCGATGGCATTCGATATGGCGTTTCCTGCGAAGGAACTCCCGAAATCCGGAAGATCATCATCTGACGCTGGTGCGGGCGGCTTGAACTGCTCCTTGAGCGAATGTGTGAGAGACGTCCAATCCACATGCGGGACGAGCCGGGCCGTATTGTTTCCCTTCATGGCACGGTCGATATCCCAGAGCGCCAGATAGGGAGAGATGGCGTAGGCAGCCAGAGTCGCTCCAAGACCCACACCAAGGCCCTGCCGCGTCCGGGAAGATTTTTTCCAGAAAGAATTTTGCATGATAGAGCCTCCGCACAAACCCCAAAATCCGGGGAGATGTGGACAATGATGAATCTAACGTCTTTCCGTCTCAAAAGTCAGCAATTATCTTGAGACCATGACTCTTGATTTTTCCGACGACGAGCTTGAGCGATATTCCCGCCACATCCTACTTCCCCAAGTCGGGGCCATCGGGCAGGCGCGGCTGAAAAATGCCTCCGTTCTGATTATTGGAGCAGGAGGGTTGGGAGCGCCTTTATCCCAACAGCTTGCAGCCTCGGGGATTGGCCGGATTGGGCTGATGGATCATGATATTCTGGAACTCAGCAATCTTCAGAGGCAGGTTCTGTACGGCACGAAAGATATAGGTCGCCTGAAAGTAGAGGCTGCCGCTTATCACCTCAGCGACATCAACCCTCTGGTCACGGTGAACACGCATGCTGTCAGGGCTACTGCTGATACGTTGAATGACGTCGTTCCAGAATATGATCTGGTTTGTGACGGAACTGATAATTTCGAAACACGCCTGGCAGTTTCGGACGCCTGCGTCCGGCATGGAAAGACCCTTATTTCCGGCGCAGTTCAGGGCTTTGCAGGACAATTGGCTGTTTTTCGCCCCCAATGTGGTGGACCATGTTATCGATGCCTTTTCCCGGAAGCAGCTGAAACAGAAGCAGCAACCTGCGGCCAATCCGGCGTTCTGGGCGCTGCGACAGGCGTCATGGGGAGCCTGATGGCTGTGGAAGTCATGAGGGAAATCATGGAGCTTGAGGGCAGGGAGGACACGCGTCTCATGATGTGGGATGCTCTTGCCGGTACTCTCAGAAGCTTTCCTCTCGCCAGAGATCCGGCGTGTCCGGTTCATCCTTCTACGCAATCGGATCATCACGCATGACAGCCCCCATGTTCATCACGCTTGCAGATGATTCCTGGCAACGCGCACATTATGCGCTGATCGTCACGGCTGGCGCATTGTCTCTGGGGCGCACGGTAACGATTTTTGCTGGCGGCAGAAGCGTTCATGCTCTCGCAAAAGACTGGTCAGGCCTGAAAGACATCACCTCCGATACCGAGTTGGACAACAGAGGCGTCGCCAGCTTCCGGGATTTACGTGAAGCTGTCATTGAACTCGGAGCAAACCTTATGGTCTGCGAAACGGGGCTTGCGCTCACAGGGCTGACACCAGACACTCTGTGTGAAACAGTTGCCGTTCGGGGTATTGTCACTTTTCTGGAACAGGCTGGAGACCGACCGATCCTTGCACTGTGACCTATTTCCCGCATCCAAATCGCGATTTTCGTCATTTGGTGACTTGCCGAAACTCTCCACCCTTGGCAGGGATGCGCTCATGAGAACGCTTGTCACTCCTCTGTCCCGAACCCTGCGCTGCCGTCCGCTTCTGCTGTCTTTCGCAGCGGCAACGGCTTTGATGGTCATTTCTCCCGCAGAAGCGGCCCATCATAAACATGACCACGCGATCAAGGCCGATGCGAAAGCTGCCAAAGCCGCGCATGGGAAGAAAAAGCCTTCGAAGAATACGGGTGATACTGCCAGTCCTGCCAAAAAGGCCCATCACGCCGCACGACATACGACTGTCACGCGTCATGCCGCGCCTCTAGCTGCCGGATTAGCAGCGGGTGCCGCCGGGGCTGCGGCTGCCAGTGCAACCCAGATGCCAGCGCCATCCCCCGATGCTCCACCGGCTGACGCACCAACCGACAAGGGAAGCAATACGGGTCTGCCTCTGCCGCGCTATGCTGCATTAAGAGCTGACAAAGTATACATGCGCCGAGGGCCAGGTGATCGCTATCCGATTGACTGGGTCTATCATCGCCGCGGTCTTCCTGTTGAAATCGAACGTGAGTTCGATGTCTGGCGTCTGGTTGAAGACTCCGACGGTCAGAAGGGCTGGGTACATCAGGCCACCCTTTATGGCAGCCGTACCTTTGTTATTCCGGGACTTCCACCGGAAGGTGTGAAAGCACAAACTGGTGAGGCTTCCGAAAAGGACGGAGACCATATCGGTCGCGCAGATGCGCGCGTTCTGGGGCATGTTGCGACTCAGGAAGAAGCCCGCGCGCATAAAAGTGATGTTCTCCTCATGAGCCATCCGGAGGAAGACAGCAGCGTGGTTGCTGTCCTCCAGCCGGGAACCGTGGGCAACATCAAAGCCTGCCCACAAAGTTCTCAATGGTGCCACGTGGTCGTCAAAGGCTACGAGGGATGGCTGCCACGTCGTCTGTTCTGGGGACTGCTCCCTGGCGAGACGATTCAATCCAACTGATTTTTCCTAGCGAGGACGCCACTCCATGACATCCAGCTCCCATCATCGTCGTACGCGGATCGTCGCAACTCTTGGTCCGGCCTCATCCTCGCCCGAGATGATCCTGTCTCTAGCTGAGGCCGGAGTAAACGTTTTCCGCCTAAACTTCTCTCATGGTGCTCATGAAGATCATGGCGAACGTCATGCAGCGATCCGTGCGGCAGAAACGAAAGTGGGACGCCCTCTCGCTATTCTGGCCGATCTTCAGGGACCGAAACTGCGTGTTGGCGTATTCGAGAACGGCCCGGTCATCCTTGAAGAAGGAAAGCCTTTCCGGCTTGATCTGGATAAAACCCCCGGCAATGTCGATCGTGTTTGCCTGCCACATCCTGAAATCATCTCGGCAGCAAAGTCCGGAAGCCATCTTCTCCTCGACGACGGCAAACTCAAGCTGCGTGTCGTCAATGTTCTCGAAGGTGCGCTTGAAACGGAAGTTGTTATTGGTGGCAAGCTCTCCGAGCGCAAAGGCGTCAATGTTCCTGACGTCACGCTGCCAATTCCTGCGCTGACCGAAAAGGATCGCAAGGACTTCGACTTTGCCCTCTCGCTGGGTGTGGATTTCATCGCGCTTTCCTTCGTGCAGCGTCCCGAAGACGTCGAAGAAGCTCGCGAAATCGCCAAGGGTCGTGCAGCGATCGTCACGAAACTTGAAAAACCTCAGGCGATGGAAGATCTGGAGCGGATTGTACGCCTGTCTGACGCCATCATGGTGGCCCGTGGCGATCTCGGCGTGGAACTGCCACCAGAGGAAGTTCCCGTTGCCCAAAAGCGCGCTATTGCTGAAGCACGCCGCCAGTGTCGCCCTGTGATCGTGGCAACGCAGATGCTTGAAAGCATGATCGAAAGCCCGACACCAACACGCGCTGAAGTTTCAGACGTTTCCAACGCCGTTTATGATGGCGCGGATGCTGTCATGCTTTCGGCCGAAAGCGCAGCGGGTAAATACCCGATTGAAGCCGTTTCCATCATGGCTCGCATCGCGTCTCGCGTGGAGCAGGACGCCGAGTGGCGCCTCCGTATGGACCGTGCCCGTCCAAAGCCCGAGGGGACCGTTCAGAACGCCATTGTTCAGGCGGCCTGGCAGGTCAGTACGGCTCTGAGCGCAAAGACCATCGGTGTCCGGACACAGGGTGGCGGTGGCGCAATCCGCATGGCCCGCGAGCGGCCCCATTGCCCCATTCTGGCTGTCACACCTCATCAGGAAGTCGCACGGCGACTTTGCGTTGTTTGGGGTGTGTTTCCACGGGTTGTGGAGAAAGAGCATATCGCTCAGAGCATAGAAGAACTGGCAGAGCCTACTGCGGCCATGGCATGTTCTATGCAGCTTTGCCGACCTGGCGATCATGTTATTGTTCTGGCTGGCCTGCCTTACGGCGTTGCTGGAAGCACAAATACGCTTCGCATCATAACAGCCTGATTTTCAAATATTTCTTCCATCCAGCCCGTTGCTGGGTGGAAGAAAATCCAACCATCAGGCCTGACGGTTCTCAATCAGTGTTCGTCTGATCCTGCGTCCCCGTTCAATACGGGTTGTAATAGCAGCTTCATCGCTTTCCCGGATTGCCTGCGCCATGCCTTGAGCATCTGCCACAAAGCGATCAAGGGTCTCCAAAAGAACATCCTTGTTGGCGATGAAAATGTCCCGCCACATCACCGGGTCCGAAGCAGCAATACGTGTGAAATCCCGAAACCCTGAAGCTGCATAATCAAGAACAGCAGCACGGATTTCTTCGGAAAGATTATCGGCCGTGTCGCAAATGGTAAACGCCAGCAGATGAGGCAGGTGGCTTACCATGGCGCAAATACGATCATGCTTGTCGTCAGACAGGATTTTGGTTCTGGCGCCGCACAGCTCCCAAAGCTGCCGTACCTTCTGCACAGCTTTCTCATCTGCGCCATCAGGCGGCACGAGCAGGGACCAGCGGTTTTCAAACAGCGTCGAGAAACCTGCATCCGGCCCAGAATGCTCGGTACCCGCCATTGGATGGCCGGGTACATATGCAACGCCTTCTGGCAGAAGGGCCTGAATCGTAGGTCCAAGCTGGCCCCGAACCGAGGCTACATCCGTTAAAAAAGAACCCGGCTTCATGTAGGGAAGGATAGCACGCGCCGTCGCTTCAACAGCACCAACCGGCACACAGATCATGACACATTCGGCCTGAGCCGCCACCGCCATGCTATCTGTTACAACATCCGCTATCTTCAGGTCTCGGACACGCTCCAGCACTGCTAGGTTGATGTCCGCTGCAATCAACGTGTCTGCCAGAAGACCTGTTTCGCGCGCACGACGCAGGACAGAAGATCCAATCAGTCCGGGCCCAATAACGGCAAGAGATCTGAAAAGGGCCATCAAAGAATACGCGGCGACGTTGCAAATGCAGCGCCGTCCTTATCTTCGGTTTCACGAGAAGACGAGCCGTCTTTCTTGCCACTTGCGGCCATAACGGATGTTGTTGTCTTCAAAACGGATGTCGCGGTCTTTTCTGAGCGAGGTGTGGAAGAGCCGTTTTCTTTGCGAAGACGGCTCATTTCAACAAACTGCCAGCCGAGAAGAACGGGAATACCTATCAGAATATCCCTTCCACGACGCAGTAGGGACAGACTCAGAGAAATCTGTGAATCAATTCCGAAAATCAGACCAAGAGCGACATAGGCTGCTTCCTGCACTCCCAGAGCCGCGGGGACAAGAAACCCTGCTGACATGATCCCGCACACGACGCCTTCAATAGCGAGCGCTGACAGGAATCCGACATGCGCTCCCAGAAGAATGAGCGCGATCCATGTCAGCAAAGCGCCTGCGATCCAGCAGAGGAAATGTGACAATGCTCCCAGCATGATCCGGTCCGGGCGGCTCCACAGAGCTTCCAGACGGGCCTGAAAAATATCGGTGTTTCCGATCAGGCTTTCGCGCCAGTCAGCCGCAATATGACGCCCAAAGAACATCGCAGCCTTACGAACCATCGACCCGCCACGATGTTGGGTCCAGATAAACCCTGCGATCCCAAGCGACAGAAGAACCATGCCACCCATCAGTGGCCAGATAAACCGCGCAGCTCCCTGATGACCGACAAGGCAGAGGATTGAAACCAGAATGAATGCAATCTGCCCAAGAACTTCGGTGGTGATGTCCACCAGATTGGACGCCACGCCTTCAGGCCAGTGCAGATCTTCTCCATCCACCGCCTGAGCACGGCGCCCTGCCAGAGTTGCTCTGACTCCGAGGACCATTCCACCAAGCTGGGAAAAGGGCAGGCAGGCCCCGGCTGCATCTCGCACCAGACGCGCGCCAATCAGTCTCAGGAGACCGATCTGGGGAACGGAAGCCTTCCAGGCGATACCGAGTCCAATGTCCACCACGAGTTGAGCCATGACCAGAAGGAAGAACCCTCCGATACCGACTTTTCCAAGAGCTTCCATAACAGGATGAACGCCTGCTTTGGCTGCAATGAATGTGAAGAGAGCCACGCCCAGAAGGGAGAGGATAATGGGGAGAGTTTTTTTCAACGTCTTCGTCACATGCCGTTTGCAACACGCTCTAACCCACAGTTCTCCAATATTCCAGTCTTGCAGACGCTTTCCCCCGAAAGCCAGCAGCAGTAAGGTACGCGAAAAATTTCAACCTGTTGCTGATGAACCAAGGAGAAGATTGCCACCATGAACGATGTCACACTCGTTACAGGGGCTACCGGGTTCGTCGGTTCTGCTGTTGCCCGCGTGCTCCGGGAACGTGGGCACCGCCTGCGTCTGTTTATTCGGGAAAACTCGGACCGATCCAACATTACAGAGCTCGACGCGGAACTTGCCATCGGAGATCTTTCCGATCCCTCGACTCTTCCGGCAGCGCTTAAAGGCGTAAAAAATCTTTTCCACGTCGCGGCTGATTACCGACTCTGGGTTCCGGACCCGGCAGTGATGATGAAAGCCAATGTGGAAGGGACGCGGAACCTCATGCTGGCTGCCCTGGAAGCCGGCGTAGAGAAGATCGTGTACTGCTCTTCCGTTGCGGCCCTTGGGCTCAACAAGGACGGTACGCCGGCAGACGAAGAAACCTACGTCACGGAAAGCACCGTTATCGGGACCTACAAGCTTTCAAAGTACCGGGCAGAACAGGAAGTTCTGAAACTGGTGCGTGAAAAGGGACTTCCTGCAATCATCGTCAACCCCTCGACGCCGATTGGCCCGCGCGACATCAAACCAACGCCTACAGGTCAGATGATCCTCGATTGTGCATCCGGTCGGATGCCAGCCTATGTGGAGACAGGCCTCAACATCGTGCATGTTGATGACGTTGCCGAAGGGCATGTTCTGGCGCTTGAACGCGGCAAGATCGGCGAGAAATATATTCTCGGCGGGGAGAACATGATGCTGGGGGATCTTTTCCGCCTCACGAGCGAGATTGCCTGCGTCAAACCGCCCCGCATCAAGCTCAGGCAGTCGTGGCTTTATCCGGTGGCTGTCGTATCTGAATGGCTGGCTCGGGGCTTTGGCATTGAGCCGCGTGTCACCCGTGAAACACTCGCCATGTCTCGGAAGCTGATGTTTTTCTCTTCGCTGAAGGCGCAGACGGAACTTGGCTATGCCCCCCGGCCTGCAAGGGACGCCATAGCGGATGCCATTTCGTGGTTCCGTCTGCATGGACGGATGAAATAATGCTCTATGGAAGTGCACTCACCAGCCTTGGCGCCTGGATCTACCTGACGCTCTTCCATGGAAAATTCTGGCAGGGTGGACCCGTTCTCAAACCTTCCGCTGCTCCGCCCTGCGCCCCTGACGTCGCAATCGTCGTTCCGGCACGGGACGAAGCCGAGTCGATTGAAGCGTGTCTGACGTCGCTACTTGAACAGGATTATGACGGGAAACTGTCGGTCATCCTGGTAGACGATAACAGCACAGATGGAACAGGCGATCTGGCCCGCGCCCTGCCTGACCCACACAAACGTCTCACCGTCCTGACCGGTGCTTCCCGTCCTACGGGATGGAGTGGCAAGCTCTGGGCTGTCAATCAGGGCGCGCAGGAAGCACTGAGTCACATTGGGCCTTACGGATACGTCCTGCTAACCGACGCAGACATCATGCATGCGCCCAAGCATCTTTCGACGCTTCTCGCCAAGGCCCGTGCAGACGATCTGGATCTTGTTTCCGAAATGGTGGCTCTGAATTGTGAGAGCTCTGCAGAGCGCTTTCTGGTTCCGGCCTTCGTCTATTTCTTCGCCATGCTGTACCCTTTTGCATGGACGGCAAACGAGCGATCCAAAATCGCAGGCGCAGCAGGAGGGACCATTCTGCTTCGTCGACGCGCACTGGACCGGATTGGTGGCATTGAGGCTATCAGGGGAGCACTCATCGACGATTGCACTCTTGCAGCGCATGTCAAACGCTCCGGCGGCCGCCTCTATCTGGGCCACAGCGCGCTCGCATGGTCGGTTCGACCATATCGTGGCGCGAAAGACATCTGGGAAATGATTGCCCGGACGGCTTATGTCCAACTCCGGCAGTCGCCGCTCCTGCTTCTTGTGACCATTTTCGGAATGACGCTGATCTGGCTCCTTCCGATCGGACTAACCATTTTTGGGAAAGGGCGTACGAGGAAGGTTGGACTACTGACCTATCTCCTGTCCTGCGCTACATTTCTTCCAACCCTGCGACGGTTCGGACTTCCCTTATGGCGCGCACTGCCGCTGCCGCTGATTGCCGCCTTCTATATGGCCGCAACCATCGGCTCGGCGATCGACCATCACAGGGGCGTTGGCGTGCGCTGGAAAAATCGCTCCTATACGGATGAGGCATCGTGACAGAAGACATCTGGGGGACGAAAGACGTCACCTCTGACAAAGGCAAAACCGACGAGAATTTCCCCGTTGGTTCTTTGCTGATTTCCCGCCATCTCCGCCCGTATGTTCATACCTATTACAATTTCGCCCGCGTGGCGGATGACATGGTGGATACATCCGAACTAACCCCGCAGCAGAAAATTGCCCGACTGCGTGGGATGGCCGCCGTCATCAGAGGAGAACTACAGGCTCCGCAACGAGCCGATGCCCAGACAGCGGTGAAGCTGAGAGAGGTTCTTCTCAAGACAGGTGTACCGCTGGAGACAGCGACAGATCTTCTTGAAGCATTCTGCATGGATGCAGAAAAAACAAGATACGAAAGCTGGCAGGAACTGCTGCATTACTGCCGGTATTCCGCCAATCCTGTCGGTCGGTTCTTATTGCTGCTCCATGCAGAAGGACACGAAACGCTTGCACCTTCAGATGCTCTGTGTTCAGCGCTTCAGGTGATTAATCACCTGCAGGATGCGGCAAAAGATCTTCAGGTTCTGGACCGCTGCTACATTCCGCTGCCCTGGCTTAAGGAAGAAGGCGTTACCATTGATGACCTGAGGCTGGTGCGCAGCAAGCCCGGGCTGAGACGGGTTTTCGACAGGATGCTTGATGGGGTGGATGCACTGAATCGCGAAGCACGCGGTCTTCCAATGCTGATCCGAGATCGACGGATGCGACTGGAGGCCGCTGTCATTGTGGAACTGTCGCATATTCTGGCAAAGCGACTGCGTCGTCAGGACCCTGTGGCCGAACGGGTTGCTCTTACAAAAGCTGACGGGGCAAAAGCCCTACTTCTGGCAATGCGCTACTGGCCAACACACTAAATAAAAAACGGGAGGCCAGAGAGCCTCCCGTTTTGAACTATCAGCCGATGATGCGGTCCAGTGCCGCACAGAATTTCTTCATTTCACTCATCGAGCCAACCGTGATGCGGGATGCGTTCGGCCAGATCGGCCAGGAGCGCCCGATAATGATGTTTTCCTTCAGGAATGCATCCTTGATCGGCCCGGCAGGCCGCTTCCAGTCAATAACGAACATATTTGCATCAGACGGGATAAAGCTGATTCCCTTCTTCTGAAGATGGTCGTAGGTCATGGCGCGGGCCGCAATCATCTCACGACGACGGGCATCGATATCGGCCTTCATGGTGAGGCTCTTCGTGCCACACACAACCGCCGGGATAGGCAGCATGTGTGTCTGGTTCACGCCATCATAGCGCATCATTTTTTCCTGAAGGGCAGGGGCAGCTATGCTAAACCCAAGACGTAGCCCCGCCATTCCAAACATTTTGGAGAATGTGCGCAGAACAACGACATCCCGACCTTCAGCAACAAGCGCAACAGCACTCGGAGCATTAGAGAAGTGAATGTAAGCCTCATCAACCAGAACGATGGAATCTTTTGGCTTGTTTGCGACCAGCCAACGAATATCTTCCAGCGGCGTCAGTGTGCCGGTCGGATTATTGGGCGAACAAATATAATAGACACCTGCGTTTGGATCCGCCTTCAACATCGCTTTCACGTCGGTTTTGTAACCATTTGACGCGTCCAGCGGCACTTTTTTTAGCGGAATTTTAAGCCATTCAGACGCAACCCATCCCGCTTCATAGCTCGGATCAGCCGTCACGAGTCCACGGGTCGGAGAGCAGAATGTCACGATTGTACGACAAAGTGGATCGGACGAACCGCCCCAAGGTATAATGCAATTCTCTGGGATATTTTCGACTTTGGCAGCGGTGCTGATCAGATCTTCGCGCGTATGACCCGTAGGGTCGTAGCGGTTTCCTTCGAAAACCGCAGCGGCACCAGCCTTGGCCGCAGCCGGAAATGGGCCGGTCCAACACTCATTGCTGCCAATACGGACCATCTTGGTCACATCGCCAGGCGGGAGAGCCGTGAGAGGGGAGGCTTCAGCGCGCCCTACGATAGACCGTACCGCCATGCCTGCACTCAGAAGTGCAGCTACGCGGCCCAGACTACGACGGGAGTAACCGCGTGAAAGGAGATCATTTTTTGCTTCAGAGGACAGGCGGTCGGTCATGCTCGGTTCACGCTCCTAGAATTTCTGAAAACATAATAGAAACGAAACGATCTAGCTGTCAAAGGTCCAATTGAGCTTTGATTCAATATTCAGGATTCTGTTTATCCACGGGGATCGACGTGGGTTGTCCTTCTGCGCCAGCGTAAGTCAGCAAAAGGATGGTCGGCTCGTTTCCTGACACACCACGATGAACGTCATTCACAGATTCAGCAAAAGCTTCTCCCTGATGAAAAGTCTGGCTCTTGCCACTTTCCTTATCCTGAATTGTCAAAGAACCCTGCAAAACATATCCCGCGTTCGGAAACGGGTGCTTATGCCAGGGCAGGGCCGTATGTGCCGGAATTGTCAGGCGAATCATGCTGAGTTCCGGCTGGGACGTCGTATAGGGCGCGTAGGCTACGCCGTTCCATGAATGCGTGGCTTTCAGAAGATGATCGGCATGAGCTTTGGCTGACGACGATTCTGCTTGAGCCACAGAAAAACTCGAACACATAGCGATAGTGGCAAGAAAGAGACTGAACTTCATGGGACCTCCTGATGGAAGGGTGTTGCCTTTTGGCATCATAGGAACGTATGGCATCCCATTCCGTTCGAGCCGACTTTGTGACAGGCCCATTTGGCGTTAGAACGCAGCATTTCTGAAACAGGACAGGGGACAGACATGGTTTTCAGCAGGGCGCGTGCTTCTTCCGGTCTTCCCTGCGCGCAGGCCGATCTTGACCATGTGGAGCATATCGTCACTGCATCCGGCACGTCTTTTGCCCGTGGCATGAAGGTTCTGCCGGCAGCAAGACGTCAGGCCATGTTCGCAATCTATGCCTTCTGCCGCGAGGTAGACGATATTGCTGACGGTGACGCGGACGTTGCAGATCCGCTGCAGGCTCTGCAGGAGTGGCATGACCGCATCGAGCGCCTTTATAAGGGTGAAACGCGCGATGCTCTGGACCGCGTGCTTGTAGCGACCATCTTCCGTTTCGATCTGCAGGCTGAAGATTTCCACGCCATCATTGATGGAATGGCCATGGATTGCGGTGATCCCATCATTGCACCAGATGAAAAAACGCTTGATCTGTATTGTGATCGCGTTGCGTCAGCAGTTGGCCGGTTGTCCGTCCGGGCGTTCGGCGACTCTTCGCCGGCTGCCGATCTTGTCTCTAAGCATTTGGGAAGAGCGCTTCAGCTTACGAACATCCTGCGAGATATTGCTGAAGATGCCGAACGCAGCCGTCTCTATCTGCCGTCAGAACTGCTCGAACGCTTCAATGTTCCCAGCGATCCGAAAGAAGCCCTGTACGCTCATGGTCTCGATGGCGTAGGCCGCATCCTTGCCCGGCGCGCCCATGATCATTTCCGGGAGGCACGCCGTGCCATGAAGGACTGTGACCATAAGGCGATGCGTCCGGCGCGTATGATGGCAGCATCCTACGAACCGGTTCTGAATGCTTTGGAAAAAAGAGGGTGGAAGAACCCTGAGGCGGTAGCAAAAGTCAGCAAAGGCTGGCGTGCGGTCCGCGCTTTGGCGGCATATGTGAAATAAGCCCATGAGCCACGTTCATATCATTGGTGGCGGCCTGGCGGGTCTTTCCGCAGCCGTCGAGCTTGCCGCACAGGCAAAGGTCACGATCTACGAGGCAGGTCCGGCCTGTGGGGGACGAGCACGTTCATTTCATGACAAGACACTCGATGCCCTCATTGATAACGGCAATCATCTGATCCTGTCTGCAAATGGTCTGACCTTTCGTTATCTTGATATTCTTGGCGCCCGTCACACATTGAGTGGCCCGGGTATTCCAATTTTTCCCTACTATGATCTGCAGGACGATCTGGCGTGGACGCTGCGTTTGTCCAAGGGAAAGATACCGTTCTGGGCACTTCCCGGTGGTCGCCGCGTGCCTGGCATGAAGCTTTCAGAACTTGCGTCTCTGGGACGCTTTCTGAAAGCCAATGACAATACGGTCGTTGAAGATTGCCTCAAACCAGGTCAACTCAGCCGCCGTCTTTTGGAACCCTTTGCAATTTCGGTTCTTAACACAGACCTGCACACAGGAAGCGCGCTGCTCCTGGGAAATGTGATCCGTAAGTCTCTGGCGCAAGGTGGGATGGCGTGCTGTCCCTGGTTCCCTGAAATCGGACTTTCCGAAACGCTGGTGGACCCGGCTCTTGCCTACCTGCGGCGCTATCATGGAGAAATCCGTACCGGTGTGCGGGTCAGCGCAATCGAACGTGAAAAAGGGCGGGTTACAGCCATCGAGACCACAGAAGGGCGAATTGAGCTTGGCTCGGAAGATCATGTCATCGTGGCTGTACCCGGACCTGTGGCACAAACCCTGCTTCCGGAAATCATTACTCCTGATGCTTTCGAAAGTATCGCGAATGCGCATTTCAAGCTCTCGGCTCCCGTGAAAGCACGGGGCGTCGTCGCGCAGGCACGATTTGTCGGGCTTGTTGGGGGTATTTCGGAATGGATCTTCCTGAAGGGTGACGTCCTGTCCGTAACAGTCAGCGCCGCCAATCGCTACGCCGACCGCGACAGCAACGAAATGCTGGCTACGATCTGGTCTGAAATCAGACGCGCGCTTGATCCCGTTCTGCCTCAGCCCCTGCCTGTTGCGATGCCTCCAGCACGCCTGCTGCGTGAGAAGCGGGCTACGTTTGCCGCAACCCCCGAGCAGAACCGCCGTCGCCCTGCCGCCAAAACCGACACGGCAAACATGGCGCTTGCCGGAGACTGGACGAACACAGGCCTTCCTTCGACCATTGAAGGGGCAATCCAGTCAGGATTGGCGGCAGTGAGTGCCCTGGGTTTCCGTTCAGCCATAAAACACACGGAATCGTGAGGCGCACTCACAAAGCTATGCTTGTAACACCACTCCCCTTGATGAGGGCTGCATGTCCCGGAAGACCTGAATAATGTTGATCTATCCAGACGAAAAAGAAGACCGCATGAGCGAGACCCTTTCCCACAAGCCCATTGAGGGAGATGACGTCACTCGTGCGATCGAGGGGGCTCATGCAGCCCTTGGCAAACGTCAGAAGGACGATGGGCACTGGGTTTTCGAGCTTGAAGCCGATGCCACCATTCCTGCTGAATACGTTCTTCTGGAACACTATCTGGATCGGATCGATCAGGAAAAGCAGAACAAGATTGGCGTTTATCTTCGCCGCATTCAGGGCGAACACGGTGGCTGGCCTCTCTATTTCGGCGGCGGTTTTGACCTTTCTGCGACCGTAAAAGCCTATTTTGCCCTGAAGGCCATTGGTGACAGCATTGACGCGCCGCATATGCGTCGTGCACGTGAAGCCATTCTGGACCATGGTGGCGCAGCTCGCTCCAACGTCTTTACGCGTATCCAGCTTGCGCTGTTTGGGGAAGTTCCCTGGGACGCAACGCCTGTCATGCCGGTTGAGTTGATGCTGCTCCCGCGGACGGCGTTCTTCTCCGTATGGAACATGTCTTACTGGTCCCGCGCAGTGCTTGCTCCCATGCTGGCTGTAGGGGCCTTGAAGCCCCAGGCCGTCAACCCTCGCGGTATTCATATACAGGAACTGTTCGTCAAACCGCCATCTGAGGTCAGAGACTGGATACGCGGGCCTTACCGTTCGATCTGGGGGCGGGCGTTCAAGCATCTGGACACGGCGTTACGGCCAGTGTTGCCGCTCATTCCCAAGACAATTCATGACAAGGCTCTTAAAGCAGCCATCAGCTTTATCGAGCCGCGCCTGAGCCGTGGCGGTCTCGGAGCAATCTATCCTGCCATGGCCAATGTGGTCATGATGTATCGTGCCCTTGGTGTGCCGGATAGTGATCCGCGCGTTGTGACAGCATGGGAGTCCATTCAGGACCTTCTGGTTCACAAGAATGACGAAATTTACTGCCAGCCCTGCGTGTCCCCTGTCTGGGATACAGGGCTGTCCGGTCTGGCCATGATGGAAGCTGCGTCCGGAGCACATCCGACAAAGCGTGATGAAACCCTCGCAAAGCTGAAGAAAAGTGCCGAGTGGCTCCGGGATCGTCAGATCCTCGACGTCAAGGGAGACTGGGCAATCAACACGCCGGATCTGCGTCCAGGCGGATGGGCCTTTCAGTACGAAAATGACTACTACCCGGACGTGGATGACACAGCTGTTGTCGGCATGCTGCTTCATCGTGTTGACCCTGAAGAAAACCGCGAAGCGATTGAACGCGCCCGTGAATGGATCATCGGGATGCAGAGCACAAATGGCGGCTGGGGCGCGTTCGACGTCGATAATGACCTTGAGATGCTGAACCATATTCCATTCTCGGATCATGGCGCACTCCTTGATCCTCCTACGGCAGACGTCTCGGCCCGGTGCATTTCCTTCCTATGCCAGCTTGGTCATCCGGAAGATCGCCCGGTGATCGACAAGGCACTGGAATACCTGCGCAAAGAGCAGGAAAAGGAAGGATGCTGGTTTGGACGCTGGGGGACGAATTATATCTACGGCACATGGTCTGTTCTGTGCGCGCTGAACATTGCGGGAATTGCGTACGATGACCCCATGGTGAAGCGCGCTGTGAACTGGCTGGAAGATATTCAACGTTCGGACGGCGGCTGGGGCGAGGATTGTGCAACCTACGAAGGTGCACCCCCGGGCATTTACAAGGAAAGCCTGCCATCCCAGACAGCTTGGGCCGTTCTGGCCCTCATGGCTGTGGGGCGCAGGGACAGTGAAGCCGTCAAACGCGGCGTCAACTTCCTGATGTCCCAGCAAGACGAGAACGGAGAATGGCAGGAAGAAGCCTATAACGCCGTTGGCTTCCCGAAAGTCTTCTACCTTCGTTATCACGGCTACAAGCAGTTCTTTCCGCTCCAGGCCCTGTCCCGATATCGCAATCTGGGCACCAGCAACACGGGCCGAGTGGAATACGGTTTCTGATGCTCGGTATTCTGGTTGGAATGAAGCAGGAAGCGTGCATTATTCGCCGTTTCCTGCCTGATGCACCCATTGCCTTGAGCAACGCGACAGCGTCTGGTGCAATGGAAGGTGCTGCACGGCTTGTTCAGGCAGGTGCAACCCGGCTGTTATCGTTTGGCTGTGCCGGGGGTCTATCGTCCAGCGTTGTGCCGGGAACGATCGTCGTTGCGGACCGGGTCGTTGTTCAAGACACGTCCTACGACGCGGACATTGTTCTGAGCAGACGTTTCGGGGCCGATCATGCGCGACGTGGAGGTCTTCTGCACAGCGACACCCTGATCGAGACAGCAGCAGAAAAAAGCCGTCTGTACAACCAGACCCGCTGTGTTGCAGTCGATATGGAAAGCGGCGCGGTTGCTCAGACGGGCAAACCCTTTGCTGTTCTAAGGGTGGTTTGCGATGATTCGGACCGGAATCTGCCACCTGCAGCGCGTGATGGCCTGAAAGACGGGGCCATTTATCTACCCGGATTGTTTGGATCTCTTCTGAAGCATCCACGGCAGATCCCAGCCCTCATGGAACTGGGACGGGATGCCGCAGCGGCTCAGAAGGCCATTGCCCTATTTCTGAAAACCTATCCGCCGCAGCTTTGAGAAAACGGTCGCGCCTACGAACGCAGCGATAACACCCGCTGGAACCAGCCATGGGAAGGCGATGGGGTGCCCATCAAGACGCACCATCGCCAACAGACCCAACACGGCAATAGATACCAGAAAACCAGCAATTCCGCTCGCTTCGTCCCGCGAATGTGCAAGCATGGCCAGCAGGAAAATGCCTAACGTCGCACCGTAGCTGTAGGATGCTATGGAGAGACCGAACACGACAGCAGAGCCGGTCGGGTGCGAGAACAGCAAAGCGGTTGCGACCAGCAAAACAGCCCAGAACGATGTCGCCGTCCGCAGGGAGAGCGTGTTTTTAGGAAAGAAGTCACTTCTGGTTGCTGCGGCCATGGAATTCATGGCGCTGGAAAGCGATCCCATTGTCGCGGCTAAAATACCCGCGATCAGCAATCCGCGCAGAATTGGCGGTAACGTCAGAATAAACTTCGGAAAAAGTGCATCTGGCGCGCCCTGATACTCCGGCCAGAGAACATGCAGTCCAACGCCTATAAAAGAAAGCAATGCAAAGAGAAGCGCCACGACAAAGACGCTTCCGATCATCGCAGCACGCGCGCCTCCAAGAGTTCTGGCGGCAAGGCAACGCTGTAGCATCAACTGGTCCGTCCCGTGAGACGCCAGGGAGAGGATCGCTCCTCCCACCACGGCACCCGTTACCGAGAACGGGTTGGTGAAAGCGGGCAAACCGGATGTGAAGAGTGGGGCGGCATGAAAGACGGCAGGACCAATACGGTCAAACAGCACAATGCCGCAGGCAGCACTTCCGCCCAGATAAAGAACAAGCTGGAGCGTATCGGACCACACCACAGCCTTCAGACCACCCGCCAACGTGTAGGCCAATGTCAGCACGACGATGCCCATGAGCAAAACGAAGTCAGGGACGGGGTATCCGATACTCGCAAACAGGAGGGAGACGGGAAGCATGCCTGCATAGAGGCGCACCCCCTCCGCCAGAAGACGTGTCAGGAGAAATGTGCCAGAGACGAGCTTCTGAAGACGATGGCCAAAACGTTGCCCGACATACCGGTAAATGGATGTGGCGCCGCGCTCATGAAGTGGCAGAAACCATATCGCAACGGCGACGCGCCCAAACAGGTACCCCAGAGCCAGCCCCAAGAAGACATAGCCATGTAGAAAGGCAACACCGGGAACACTAACGATTGTGAGTGTTGATGTTTCTGTGGCCACCAGTGACAGGCATATGGCCCAGGGCGGCAAATCCTTGTGAGGCTGCCGCGCCAATGTAAGCGCGAAGACGGGCAGCGAGGCCAGATATAGCAGGATTACAGTCAGACTCTGGATCATCCTGTCCGTTCTGTAGCCGCAACATGTTTCGGTCAAGCGCGCAAACTGATGAGCGCTTCTGAAAAGCACTCATCAGAAGGGAGGTTAGTCTTCTTCGGTCAGACGTTCGGGACGAAACCCGGTAGCGATGACGTACAACTCGCTTGATTCTTTTCTGGAAGCAGGCGGCTTGACGTGTTTCACGGAAGCGAAGGCCAGCTTCATGGAATCAAGCATCTGCTTTTCAGAGCCGCCCTGGAAAACCTTGGCAACAAAGCTGCCACCTTCGGCAAGAACCTGCATGGCAAAGTCGAGCGCACCTTCTGCGAGACCCATGATGCGCATATGGTCTGTCGCTGCATGACCGGTTGTATTGGGAGCCATATCAGACATCACCAGATCAGCAGGGCCGCCAAGAATTTCCTTCAGGCGGTCCGGCATCTCAGGATCGGTGAAATCACCTTCAATGATCTCGGCTCCACTCACTGGATCGACGGGCAGGAGGTCAACGCCCGCAATATGCCCTGCACCACGCTTGACGGCCACCTGTGACCAACCACCTGGCGCTGCACCAAGGTCAATGACGCGCGCGCCCGGCTTAATGATGTGAAAGCGGTCATCAATTTCGATCAGCTTGAAGGCGGCACGAGACCGCCAGCCCTGCTTCCGGGCAGCCGCCACATAAGGGTCATTCAACTGACGGTTCAGCCAGCGCTGCTGCGCAGTAGTACGGCCACGGGCAGTACGGAGCGTGACGACCTTGTTACGGGCTGTCTGGGATGTCGAGGCGTCCTGTGTGGCATCAGCCGCCCCAGGGGCAGCTGCGCTCTTGAGAGCTTTTCCAGGGATGCGCTTGGGTCCCGTATCCTTTTTAGAAGAACCGGAGCGGGATCTGGGCGGCTTCATATCGTGGCGTAATTCCCGAGAGGGCCCCTTGAACGGGGCGTGACATGACGATAGGGCCTACGGCGTTCCCGTGTGAAACGCTGGCCATGATCGCGGGCCATACGCAGCAGCATGCCGTCACGCAACCCCCGATCGGCAATCGTGACCTCTTCTATAGGCCATGCGCGATGAATTGCCTCGAAAATTGCACAACCCGGGAGAACATATTTCACACGATCCTCTCCCACGCATGGATGGGCGGAAAGATGATTTCTCGAAAGCCCGCGCAACGTATTGATGGCTTCGCGCATGACGTTACCCGGCAAAGTAAGACCATCAATCGCCGCACGATTATAACGGGGCAGGGAAAGAGCCACACCAGCAAGGGTCGTCACTGTCCCGGATGTTCCCAGCAGACAGGCATTTCCCTGCGTAATTTCCCTTCGGATGCGATGAATATTCTCGAAATCGGCCAGATGGCTCTGAACGTAAGACACCATCTCCTCATAAGAAGACCCGTGGCCTTCGCCGAACATTTCTTGAAGGGTAATGACGCCGACAGGCATACTGGTTGTGCCGATCAGAGTCTGGGACTTGCGAGCCTGGTCCACCCGGACCCATGCAACTTCGGTTGACCCACCACCAATATCGAACAGAACGCCACGCTCAGCCCGGGCAGGGGCATGAGACGGCACGCGGAAAAGCGGAGAGCAGCTTTCAAGAGCCAGCTCGGCTTCTTCGCGGGCAGTAATGATGTCGATCGTCAGGCCGATTTCGCTCTGAACACGTTCAAGGAACTCGCGACCGTTGGCCGCCTTGCGGCAGGCTTCCGTTGCAACGGCCCGAACGTGGGATAGGGGCCATTGCTTCATGCGCTCCACACAGATCCGCAGAGCATCCAGTGCGCGCGTCATGGACTCTTCCGCCAGACGGCCACTCAGACGTAGCCCTTCGCCAAGACGAACGGAGCGGTTGAAGCTATCAACCACACGGAAACCATTGGCTGTTCCGGCAGCAATCATGAGACGGCAATTATTGGTTCCAAGGTCGATGGCGCCAAAGAACGGTCCGGCCTGACGGGTACTAGACGTCCGTACTGACGCCTGACCTGATAGCCTGTGCTCCGTTCCTTGCCTCATCATCTTGTTTAGGCTCCCGATTTGCCCGTTTTGGGACCTTGGATAAGCAGCATGAGACGGGAAAACGTCTGACCGCAAGAAAAATATCAGTTTTTCTAAAAAAAATGAAAATGCCCCCTTGCGTCACCCAGCCGTGATGGGTAAACACCCACTCACCGCTTGGGAGATAGTTTAGCGGTAGAACTACCGGCTCTGACCCGGTCAGCCCTGGTTCGAATCCAGGTCTCCCAGCCAAAAAATTCCTTAAAATCTACCGCAAAAAGAGACTTCCCCTCCAGGGGGAAATTAGTCTATGAGGACCCGCCAACGGCCGGTCGGGCCTTTTGGCTCCCGGTTCTGATTTCAGCGTCTCACGACGCATGACCAACGGGGGCCAGCGGGCATGACATCTTCTTCCTGCACAACTGATCTAAGCGCACGCATTCGCGAGGCACTGGCATTTGACGATGTTCTCGTCGAGCCAGCTGAATCGTCCGTGCTTCCGGCCCAGACGTCGACACGTACACGCCTTACACGCACCATCGAGCTGAACATTCCCCTGATGTCCTCCGCCATGGATACGGTGACGGAAGATGGCATGGCCATTGCCATGGCTCAGCAGGGCGGCATGGGCGTCATTCACAAGAACCTCTCCATTGAAGAGCAGGCCGAGCAGGTTCGTCGCGTCAAGCGCTTTGAATCCGGCATGGTGGTCAATCCCGTCACCGTTGGTCCAGACCAGACACTGGCAGACGTCAACGCCATCATGGCCCGCCATGGCGTCTCGGGTCTGCCCGTTGTGGAAGACGGGACAGGCATCCTTGTTGGCATTCTGACCAATCGTGACGTCCGCTTCACGACGGATCTGAATACCCGCGTTCGCGATCTGATGACGAAAGAGAACCTTGTCACGGTTCTGAACGGCGCTGCGCCAGAAGAAGCTCGCGCACTACTGCATCGCCACCGCATTGAAAAGCTGCTGGTTGTGGACGAAGGCGGTCGCTGCATCGGCCTGATCACCGTCAAGGATATGGACAAGGCCACAACTCATCCGCTCGCCATCAAGGACGATCAGGGGCGCCTGCGTTGCGCGGCGGCTGTTGGCGTTGGCGAAGACGGACTGACTCGCGCTGCAGCTCTCGTGGAAGCTGGCGTGGACGTCATTGTCGTAGATACGGCGCATGGCCACTCACATGGCGTTCTGAACACCGTCCGAACCCTTAAAGAGCGTCATCCCGCTCTTCAGGTCATTGCGGGCAACGTCGCCACGCCTCAGGCCGCACGCGCACTTATTGAAGCCGGCGCCGACTGCATCAAGGTGGGTATCGGTCCGGGTTCCATCTGCACAACGCGTGTTGTTGCCGGTGTAGGCGTCCCGCAGTTCTCCGCTGTTATGGAAACCGCTGCGGCCTGTCATGAACTTGACGTTCCGGCCATCGCGGACGGTGGCATCCGCACATCCGGCGACATCGTGAAAGCTATCGGTGCCGGTGCTGACGTCGTGATGGTTGGCTCGCTGCTGGCTGGCACGGATGAGAGCCCCGGCGAGACGTTCCTGTATCAGGGACGTGCTTACAAGTCCTATCGTGGCATGGGCTCTCTCGGAGCCATGGCGCGTGGCTCTGCGGATCGTTATTTCCAGGCGGAAGTCCGTGACACGCTGAAGCTGGTACCTGAAGGGATCGAAGGGCAGGTTCCTTATAAGGGGGGCATGGCTCCCGTCGTGCATCAGCTCGTTGGTGGCCTGAAGGCCGGCATGGGCTACACCGGATCTGCCACGGTTGCCGATCTTCAGGTCCGCACGATGTTCCGTCGCATCACGAATGCTGGTCTGCGTGAAAGCCACGTTCATGATGTGACAATCACGCGTGAAGCCCCGAACTACCGTCGGGACTGACATTTCATATGCATTGGCCTCTCGCTTTGAGAGGCCAAACCGGCTACGGGGGCGATATGACCCCCGCAGCTCGCCTTTCCGGCGCCATTGATCTGCTTTGTGCGATCCAGAATGCGCCCCGCCGTCCCGCAGACGCTACTGCCAACGCTTTCTTCCGTGAACGCCGCTATATTGGTGGCGGAGACAGACGCGCCATTTCCACATTGGCCTGGGATGTGCTTCGTGGCTGGAGACGGCTGCACTGGCATCTGGAAGGCAGCCAGGGCGACATTTCTCCACGCCTGCTCTGCGCAGCCTCCATGCTGCTGTCTGGCACGACGATGGATCAGGTCCGGATGATGTTCAGCGGCGAGCGCTATGCCCAGAACCCTCTGACGCCGCGTGAGGATATCAACCTCAAGCATCTGGAAGGAAAAGAACTTTCCAGCCAGAAGCAACCAATCGCCATCCGCTTGGAATATCCGGACTGGATCGAGCCCGCGCTTCGCGAGACCTTCGGGTCCCGCATGGCGGACGAGATGGAAGCCATGCTGGGCGCACCCACACTGGATCTGCGCGTGAACCTTCTGAAGGGCACGCGGGAAGACGCTCTGCGCGCGTTGAAGCGGGAAGGGCTGAACGCTGTTCCGACCAAGCTTTCCCCATGGGGTCTGCGCCTCGATGGGCGTCAGCCCGTCACGGCCGCACAGGCTTTCAAGGATGGTCTGGTCGAAATTCAGGATGAAGGATCGCAACTGGTTGTCGCGGCGGCTGATGCGCGCCCAGACAACCGCGTTCTGGATTACTGTGCAGGCGCAGGCGGCAAAACGCTCGCCCTTGCCATGACCATGGAAAACAAGGGCCATATCGTTGCCTGCGATGTTCACGAGAAACGTCTTGAAGGTGCGGTGAAGCGTCTGCGTCGGGCAGGCGTTCACAACGTCGAACGCCACCTTCTGGTGACAGGCGACAAATGGGCCAAGCGTCGTGCTGCGAGCTTCGATCGTGTTCTGGTAGACGCACCATGTTCAGGCACAGGCACGTGGCGTCGCAACCCGGATGCACGCCTGCGCCTGACGCCAGAGGACATTCAGGAACTTGTTATCAAACAGTCCGAAATCCTTGATCGTGCAGCATCTTTGGTCAAACCGGGCGGCCGAATGATCTACGCGACGTGCTCTCTTCTGGCTGCTGAAAATGGCCAGCAGATTGATGCGTTCCTGAAGCGCAGGACGGACTTTGTTCGGGTTCCAACGGAAGATTTGCCTGATCTTCTTCCGGCCGAACTCCGCGAAAAGGCCCAGTTCTCCCTGACCCCACTTCGGGACGGAACTGACGGCTTCTTCGCCTGCGTCATGCAGCGTCTGGAGCCTGTTGCTCGGACGGAAGAAGCTCCTTCCACATAACAAAAGCATCCACATAGCCGCGCTCGGGGTGGTTGAAGGCACCAGGAAGTGTTCCAACCACCCGGAAACCGAGACGCGTCCAGAGTGCGATGGCGCGGTCATTGGTGCGGACAACGAAATTGAACTGCATAGCTCGGTAGCCCAGGGCCTGCGCTTCTTTCAGGGCAAATTCACCCATTTGACGACCAGCACCATATCCGGGAGACGCGACGAAGCATGCATTCCCGACATGTCGACCGCCACCTGACTGATTGTCCTGAAGATAAAAAGTTCCGACGATCTCACCGTCAGAACTTTCCGCCACAAACACGCGATGTTCGACAGCCATCCAATATCCGAGGGCCTGCCGACGGCCCCATCTCCTCGGAAGGGCATAGGTTTCGCCAGCCTTGAGAACAGGCGCAAGAACACGCCAGATCCCCTCCCGATCCAGGGATTGCGCAGGGCGGATGACCAGTTTCGATTCTGACACGCAGATACTCCCTGCAAAGTGAGACGGTTAGGCCCGGACCATGATCCGGGTTATGATGCCCGTTTCCAAATCAGCACGGGACAGACGCGCTCTTACACATGCAGTATGATATCTTCCTTGGCATAGCCCTGACATTCGGGGCCGGAATGCTGGCCCAATGGGTCGCCTGGCGCTTTCGCCTCCCAGCGATCGTCCTCCTCTTCACCATAGGACTGCTGTTCGGGCCCGGCCTGGGTATTCTCCATCCATCCGAAACGATGGGGTGGGTCTTCCGTCCGCTTGTGTCGCTTCTGGTGGCGATCGTGGTGTTCGAAGGGGGGATGGCGCTGGACATTCGCCAGCTTCGGGAAGCCGGAGAAGGTGTCGCGCGCCTGACAATGCTTGCCCTGCCCATCAACTGGGCCTTGGGATCGCTCGCCGCGCATTATGTTGCCCATCTTGAATGGGGCACATCCATGCTGTTTGGGGCCATTATCGTCGTAACAGGACCGACGGTGGTTCTCCCGCTTCTGCGCAGCGCGAAGCTACAACCTAAAGTGGCCGCATTTCTGCGATGGGAAGCCATCGTCAATGATCCGTTGGGAGCGATTCTTGCGGCTGTAGTTTTACAGCTCATGCTCTTGCATGTGGATCTGCATACCGGCGTTTTCTTTACCCACACGCTGCCAGACCTTCTGGCCGCCGCAACCGAGTCCATCTCGGCAGGCATCCTTCCGGCTTATCTGATCCGCTATCTCTTCACGCGCGACATGATGCCGGAAATCCTCAAAACGCCGGTTCTCATTTCCATGGCGCTGGTCATCTTCACAGCCTGCAATCTGGAAATGGAGGGGGCAGGGCTGGTCGCGGTGACGATTTTTGGAATGGCGCTGACCAACCTTCATATTCCCGGCGTCGCAGAACTTCGCCGCATCAAGGAATCCATGGTGGTTCTGGTGGTGTCAGTTCTGTTTATCCTGCTGACGGCCGACCTGCATCGTGAGGTGCTCAAGCATCTTTCCATTCCGATTCTGATGCTGACATTGGTGGTGCTGTTTGTTGTCAGACCTGTGGGGATTTTCTTTTCCACGCTTGGAACGAGCATGCCGTGGAAAGAACGGCTTTTTGTCGGATGGATTGCGCCTCGCGGTATCGTGGCTGCCGCCGTTGCTGGGGCGGCAGGTATTCGCCTGAAGGAAACAGGATACCAGTCTGCCGATCTCATCATGCCAGCCGTGTTCGCTGTCATCGCTGTGACAATGATCCTGCATGGTTTCTCGCTCCGGCCCATTGCAAGAGCGTTGAAACTCACCCTTTCAAACGATCCGGCCATTGCCATTCTGGGCGCCAGCGGATGGTCTGTTGATCTTGCAGCCTGCCTGCACCGGGAAGGTATTCCAGTCCTTCTGGTCGACAACAGATCGAGCGCCCTGATGCCGGCAGCGCAGATGGATATTCCGGTTCTGCGCACTGAACTCTTGTCTCAGCACGGACAGGAGGCCCTTGAGGAGCGTCCTGCTGATTACCTGATCGCGACGACGGGTGATGGTATTTATAACGGCATGATCTGTGGCCATCTGGCTCCGGCTATGGGGCGGGAACGCGTATTTCAGATCAGCCCTGGCGTGGCGAGACTGGATTTCTATCACGGTCTGTCTCGTGACTCGCGTGGTAAGGTTCTTGGAGAACCTGCGTGGAACTACACCCTGTTCGATACGCTTTTCGAACAGGGGTGGCGCTTTACGTCCCGCGTTGCAACAGACGCGAATGCAGGCGGTTTCGGAACGGATGATAACCGACTGGATATCCTCGTCAGTCGACGGACAGCCATCCTTATTCGATCCGCCGAAGACCCGACAACGATCGTACCGATGCCGGGAGATCTTATGATTTCCATGGTCCCACCTACCGATCAGACCAAAGGGGATGGGGAAGCGTCTTAGGGCGCTTCCACAATAATCGAGGTTAGCCCCTGTGCTAGGACGCGGCGAAGATCGCGTTCCTGTAAAGCAATGCACCCTTCCGTAAACCCCGTCACAGTCGGCAGATGCAGGAAAATTGCTGATCCACGCCCCGAATCGGGTTTGAGATCGTTCCATCCCATCACAATGCAGAGATCATAAGCATGGTCTTCCCTCCACATTTTTTCGCATGAGGCGGCGTGGGGAAGAGTAACCGGACGGTTGTAATCGCAAGAGCCCACGTCATCACACCATCCATCTGATGGAGCGATTGGCTCAATAGGCAAGCCGGCGCCGGAAACCGGCCTTTGCGTACGGTCAGCACGATAGAGAATACGGCGCAGCGGTAATTCTCCCACCGGCGTCGCGTGATCACCTTCGCGCTTGTCAAGGCGTATGCCGCCTGATCCAATCAAAGCCGGAATGATTTCATTTCGAAAGTGGAGAAAAGCGCGGTTTTCAGCGATTCTCAAATTAGCTTTAGTCATCAGGCTGTTTTCTTTTCAATTTGCATTTGTCATACCTCATGTTGCAAGTTTGCTTCGCTTTCCAGCAATGGGGAGAGAAGAATTAGATGCGTGGCTTATCAACGCGAACCCACGCGGATGTGACGCTTCCGCTCAGATAAGACGAGACAGGTATTATGGCAGGTCCCCGCCCCATCCTCGTAGTTGATGACGACGACACACTCCGGCAGTTGCTGGCAGAACAGCTCCAGCACGGTGGCGAACTTGAGACAATTGAAGCGACTTCTGTCGCGACTGCTCGGGAACTGCTGAAGAAGCCGGGGGCACGCTATGATGCGATGCTGCTGGACATCACCCTTCCAGATGGGGATGGACGCGATTTCTGTGCGGAGTTGCGTCGTGAGGGAGTTCGCATGCCAATCATCATCCTGACCGGCTCAGATGATGAAAGCGATATTGTTCGCGGCCTGGATGCCGGTGCCAATGATTACGTGGCAAAGCCTTTCCGGATTGGCGAACTTCTGGCCCGACTTCGCGCACAGCTTCGGATTTTTGAAAACAGCGAAGATGCCGTTTTTGAAATTGGGCCTTATGCATTCCGTCCCTCCGCAAAACTCCTCGTCGAGACCGCGCGTAACCGCCGGATCCGTCTGACGGAAAAGGAAGCAGCGATCCTGAAGTATCTGTATCGTGCAGGGCATCGCCCTGTGGCACGTCAGGTTCTTCTGAACGAGGTTTGGGGCTACAACGCAGCCGTCACGACCCATACGCTTGAAACGCATATCTATCGTCTGCGTCAGAAGATCGAGCCGGATCCGACCAAGACATCCCTGCTCATCACGGAAGGGGGCGGTTATCGCCTTGATCCAGAGGGCAAAACAGTCGCTACAGCGGAATCACTCCCGGCCTGAAGCCGGGAGCAAGCCGGTCAGGCTGGATCAAAATCCAGCACGACCGGCACATGATCTGACGGGCTTTCCCAGTCCCGCACATCCCGACGAATACGGATATCCCGTAATCCCGGCATCAGGTCAGGCGTCATCCAGACATGGTCAAGACGACGCCCACGGTCAGACTTTTTCCAGTTTTTGTTTCGATAAGACCACCACGTATAGAGCTTGGTCGGTTCAGGCGTGATACGCCGCATGGCGTCCTGAAAACCTGTCGCCATCCAGGCATTGAGCCGTTCTGTCTCCGGCGGTGTGTGGCTGACGATCTTCAGAAGCTGACGGTGACTCCAGACGTCATGCTCCAGTGGCGCAATGTTAAGGTCTCCAACTACGATGCTGCGGGCAGGGGGCGTCTCCGAAAACCAGGCAGCGGCTTCTTCCACAAATGCAAGTTTGTGGGCGAACTTCTCGTTTTCTTCCGGATCAGGAATATCGCCGCCGGCTGGAACGTAGAAATCATGCAGCAGAACCGGACCGCCAGGGGTCTCGATGGAGGCCGCGATATGCCGGCAATCCTCGCGGCTACACCAGTTTGGAGTGTTCGCAACGGACGTCAGGGGCAGTCGCGAAAGAATCGCCACCCCGTTATAGCCCTTCATGCCGCGATAAAGCTGATGGGGCAGTCCGAGCGCCGTTAGCGCTTCAGCCGGAAAGAGCGGATCGGGAACTTTCGTCTCCTGAAGGCAGACGATGTCCGGGTTTTCCTCCTCAACCAGCTTCTTCAAGAGCGGCAAGCGAAGTCGGAGGGAGTTGATGTTCCATGTAATCAGACGCATCACCTCTGGATCGACTGAATTGCCCTCTTTGACAAGCACCTCTTGCGTCAAGAAACCCTGCACCCGATCTAGGACGTATCATGACTGACCTTCACGACACGCTTCTCACTTTCGACACTCATATCGACATTCCATGGCCTAACATGAACGATGCCTGGTCTTCGGATAACCCGCGGAAAGTGGATGTTCGGAAGTGCCATCAGGGCAAACTGCGATCCGTCTGCCTTGCAGCCTACATCCCACAAGGGTCACGCGATGAGGCAGGGCATGAAGAGGCCTGGGAGCGTGTGCAGGCCATGCTGAAGGTCATTGTTTCTCTGGGAGGAGAGCAGGACGGGCTGGTGGCTCGTGTCTGCCGGACAGCTCAGGATGTTCGTTCAGCCTTCAAAAACAATGCTCTCGCCATCGTACCTGCCATTGAGAATGGTCATGCTCTTGGTGGTGTCCCCGCCCGAATTGGCCAGTTGGCCCGGGACTATGGCGTTCGATATATGACGCTGACCCATAACGGGCATAATGTGCTGGCGGATGCAGCCATTCCTCTCAAAAGCCTGAACGATGTCACCGCGCTTCATGGTGGCCTGTCAGAACTTGGCCGCGAGGCAATTCGTGAGATGAACCGGCATGGCGTTCTAGTGGATGTCTCTCACACCGCGAAGTCCACGATGATGCAGGCGTCTGAACTCTCCACGACACCTGTCTTTGCCAGCCATTCCTGCGTCCGCAGTCTTTGCGATCACCCTCGCAACCTTGATGACGAACAGTTGGATCGGCTCAAAGAAACTGATGGCCTGATCCAGATTACGGCCATGGGGTCTTTCCTCCGCAAGGGAGGCGGCGGAACTGTCGAAGATCTGGCACACCATGTGGCTTACGTTGCCAAGCGCATCGGTGTGAGGCACGTGGGCGTTTCGTCTGACTTCGATGGTGGCGGTGGCATTCCTGGCTGGGAAGACGCAACAGAAACGCGAAACGTGACCCGTGCTCTGCAAGCTGCTGGATTTGGACCGGACGATCTTTCTGCCATCTGGGGTGGTAACATGCTGCGACTGATGGAAAAGACCGAACAAGCATCAATTTCATTCTGAAAATCGTCCTGAGCTCAGCCAAAAAGTTCTCTCAAACAGGAACAGAACGGGACCATAAAGACTTAAAGCGAAGTGCACTCGTCCACCATGCTTTTAAGAGTCAAGAGGTCCCGTTCAACCAAAGCCAAGAATGGGAAAAATTTCTCACCCATCCATGCAACGGAAAGAATTTATAAGTCTTTTCAATTATTTACGTTTAATGATTAAAAAATAGGCAATCTGACGGCAGGGCTTGCAAACCTTGGCCTTCATGATTCTGTCATGGAGCAACCCACAGACTTGTCCACAGGTTCAGTGGATGACTGAAGAACCGGCATGAATGACCTCACGCCCAAGGAGATGGAAACAAGAATGATGGGTGAGGAAGTCCCTGTTCCGACTGTTAAAAAACAGGGCGTGGACGCAATCCGCGAGGCTCTGAAGACCATTCCCTACAGCTCTGGCGTGTATCGCATGCTGGGAGAGAAGGGGGAGGTCTTGTATGTCGGCAAGGCGTTGAGCCTCAAGAAACGTGTGTCGTCCTATACGCGGATCAACCAGCTTCCTGAACGCCTTCGCCGTATGGTGTCCATGACGGTCTCAATGGAGATCGTCATTACCAGAACGGAAGCAGACGCGCTTCTGCTGGAAGCAAACTACATCAAGCGCATGAAGCCGCGCTTCAACATCCTGCTGCGGGACGACAAGAGCTACCCCTGGCTGATGCTGACGGAAAATCACGAGTTCCCGCAGATCACCAAGCAGCGCGGCAAACCGGTTAAAGGTGCGACATACTGGGGGCCGTTTGCTTCGGCCTGGGCTGTGAACCAGACCCTGAACCTTGTGCAGAAGACCTTCCTTCTCCGCTCGTGTTCGGACTCTGTTCTGAACAGCAGAACCCGCCCGTGCCTGCTTTTTCAAATCAAACGCTGCTCCGCACCCTGCGTGGATCGCATTTCCAAGCCTGATTACGCCGAACTGGTGATGCAGGCGAAGCAGTTCCTGTCAGGCAAAAATACCGAGCTACAACAGGAACTGGCGATCGAAATGGAGCGGGCTTCCGAGGCCATGGAATATGAGAAGGCTGCGGCGATCCGCGATCGTATCCGCGGTTTTGCCAGCATCCAGAACTCGGGAATTATCAATCCGGCGTCCATCAATGATGCCGATATCGTAGCGATCTGGCAGGACGCAGGTCAGACCTGCATTCAGGTTTTCTTCATCCGAGGCAGCCGAAATAATGGCAATAGGGCGTTCTATCCCGTCCATGCCGAAGAAGAGGCTCCTGCGGATGTCCTGTCAGCATTCCTGCTGCAGTTCTACGACAACAAACCTCCGCCACCGTCCATTCTGGTGAATCATGCCTTGCCAGAACAGAAACTTGTTGAGGAAGCCCTCAGCATTCGGCGGGAGCAGAAGGTTGAAATCTCGTTTCCGCAGCGTGGCGAAAAAAAGAACGTCGTCGATCACGCCGCCCTGAACGCGCGCGAAGCGTTGGAACGGAAGCTTGCGGAAAATACGGGCCAGAAAAAGCTGCTTGAAGGGGTAGCGAAGGTTTTCAACCTTACAGAAACGCCCAAACGTATCGAAACCTATGACAACTCACACATCATGGGGCAGGCGCCTTATGGTGTCATGGTCGTGGGCGGCCCGGAAGGGTTTGAAAAACGATCCTACCGGAAATACGCCATTAAAGGGCCTGTTACTCCCGGAGATGATTTCGGCATGATGCGTGAAGTCATGGAACGTCGGTTCGGCAAGGACAGGGAAGACGGCGAGAGACCCGAAGATTGGCCGGATCTTCTACTGATTGATGGCGGGCTGGGACAATTCAATGCAGTCCGCGCGGCCCTGAATGATCTGGGCGTGACGGACATTCCCATCGTGGCGATTGCCAAAGGGCCGGATCGGGATGCGGGCAGAGAATGGTTCTTTACGGAAACCCAAGCCCCATTCCAGCTTCCACCACGAGACCCGGTTCTTTACTACCTCCAGCGCTTACGGGATGAGGCTCATCGCTTTGCCATCACAACACACAGGGCAGGGCGCTCCAAAGGACTACGAAAATCAGAACTGGATGACGTTCCGGGAATCGGCGGTGCTCGCAAGAAAGCTCTTCTGAATCACTTTGGCTCTGCAAAAAGTGTGAGACAGGCCAGCCTTGAAGAGCTTGAAACAGCGCCAGGAATCAGTTCAGGCATTGCCAGAGCCATATACGGACATTTTCATCCTGAATGGCTCCGGACGCAAAGCTGACATTTCCGTGAGGATCGAGGCTCCATCTCCTTTTGGCACAAAAAATACACACATCCCGAGCAGATTGGCGCATACCGGAACCAACCAAACTGTTCTAGACTGCCTTCGATGCTCACTGATCTGCCAAATGTCCTGACCCTGCTTCGCATAGCGGCCATTCCAGTTCTGGTCGCTCTGCTAGCCCTGCATTCCGCACTGGGGAATGTAGCAGCCTGTGTTGTCTATACGGCGGCCTGCATCACGGATTATCTGGATGGCGCTCTGGCACGCCGGTGGCAGATGCTGTCCGAACTGGGGCGCATGATGGACCCCATCGCGGACAAGCTCCTGGTAGGAGCCCTGCTACTGGCTTTGGCTGGCCTGACGGTTCTTCCGGTATTCTCGCTCTACGCCGCGATCATCATTATGCTGCGCGAGATCCTCGTGAGCGGTCTGCGTGAATATATGGCTTCCCAGCGAGAAACCCTTCCATCTACCCGTCTGGCAAAATGGAAAACCGGCATCCAGATGGTCGCCATTGGCTTCCTGATTGGTGGAGACAAGGCCGCTACCGCTCTTCATCTGTCCTTTCTGCCCGCCACGCTGATTGGTGGTATTCTGCTGTGGATCTCTGTTATTCCAACAGTTCTCAGTGGCTGGGGCTACCTTACAGTTGGCCTTTCCAGAATGATGGCATCTGATCCGCGCAAGTCCTCGAAGATCGTATCCTGATCCGAACTGTGCACGATTATTATTGCAGTTATCCTCCCATCATCTGGCGCTTTCACGCAATGACCGCTAAAGGTCAAGGATCGACCTTATGGGAGTATGCAATGCGTAAGGCCGCTCTATTGGCATTACCTCTCGCCCTGAGTGGCTGTTCGGGCATGGGCAAATTTTTTAATGACACAGCCCTATGGTCAGGCGGCAATCCCAACGCACCACGTGGGGATAGCGAGAACTTGCGCCGCGCTCGCGGAGAAACAGTTGCCTCCACGCCGATCCTTCCGGAAGGCGGAAATATGTGGCCTGGCTCTCCCCAACCTCTCCCAACCCTGAAAGATGTTGAAAACCCCGACAGCGTGTTCAATCGCGCTTTGGGCGACCCCGCAACCTATTTCGGAGGTGCCTCCATTGATAAAACGTTTATGGGTGGCATTGCCGGGTCTGGCGCGTTGGGCGCTATGGGTCATCAGATGAAACCGGGAGACAGCATCTCGGCTGGCGAAAGCTCCGATGCACATCATGGAGTATCTCTGGACCGGAGCAATCTTGTCCCAACGCTTCCAACAAGCGTTCCCGATAATGCGCCTCATTTCCTGTCAAAAAATCCTGACAAGACTATCATTATCCCGAACGGGGATGGCACGAGCACACTCATCGCGCCTGACGGAACAGTCCGGGTCGTCCGCGGCGTTCCGTCATCACCCAAACAGTAATACTCTACGTTTCCTGCAAGCCTTAAGGACTTGCAGGAAACACGTCGTCAATACTGGCGAAATAGCGCTACCAGACGACCTTGGATCCGTACGCGTGATGCGGGAAGAATACGAGTTTCATACTCCCGATTAGCCGCCTCAAGAGCAATCGTAGACCCACGACGACGCAGTTTCTTGAGTGTCACTTCCTGATCATCAATCAAAGCCACAACAATCTGGCCATTATCTGCCAGTTCGCCACGACGAATGATCGCTACATCTCCATCTAGAATACCGGCTTCGATCATAGAATCACCCGCAACGGTCAGGGCATAATGTTCACCCGTGCCAAGCAGGGAAGAGGGCACCTGAATATGTGCGCTCTCATCCTGAAGTGCCTCAATCGGAAGACCTGCCGCAATACGCCCATAGAGGGGAATCTGAACACTCACATCTTCGATGGGCGAGCGTGGGGCTTCCGAAAAAGCCCCCTCCATGGTCTGGCGACCGCCTTCAACAACTGTCGGCACAAAGGGAGCCTGTGGAGCGACACCATCCGCATGAGGCGCATCTGTGCCCATGTGAGGGAGACGCAGAACTTCCAGTGCTCGGGCACGATGATGATGCCGACGCAGAAAGCCTCGCTCCTCAAGAGCAGAAATCAGGCGATGAATCCCGGATTTGGACCGAAGCTCGAGCGCATCCTTCATTTCGTCGAAAGAGGGAGAATATCCGGTCCGGCGAAGGTGCTCGTCAATATATAGCAAAAGCTGGTGCTGCTTGCGCGTCAGCATACAGGCGCTCCCATGCGCCTCGGTGGAGGCATAATCTGAAAACCGGCAGAACACATGACCAACATGTATCTCCCTTTTGTTCTTTATAGGTTCCTCTTTACGCGACTACAAGGAGATCAATGTCCTGGAAACATGGCTTTTAGCGGCTAAAATTGATCATTTTTCCGAAAAAAGACACGTTATCAGCGGATTTTCACGAGAAAGCCTTGACCTGAGACAGACAAATCAGCATGGTGCGCCGAACTAGATCAACCTGCTGCTTTGACACTTGCGAGCGGCATCAGGACGGCGCAAGCCCGAGGGTATCATGGCAAAAACCAACGTTATTCAGATCCGTCTCGTTTCGTCGGCTGACACCGGCTACTTCTATGTCACGAAGAAGAACGCACGTTCTGCTACGGGCAAGATGGAAGTCCGTAAGTATGACCCGGTCGCTCGCAAGCATGTGACCTTCCGCGAAGCCAAGATCAAGTAAGACCTCGCGGATCATACGAGTTTAAAAAGGCGGCCTTACGGTCGCCTTTTTTGTTGCCCCCACAAAAAAAGAACCGATTAAGCGGTTCTTTCAAAAACTGACCTCAGAAAAGCTTGTCGTGCGGACCGTAGGGCACAACGATATCGCCATTTTTAGTAAGATTGAGCATGGCCCGTGACCGCTCATCGAGGATGTCAGCATCAAGTGCCTTTTCTTTCAGAGCCAGCACCCGCCGATGCCAGACAGCCTGCTCATCCTTGGCATCCTGTTGCGCCTGAAGAGCCTGCTGCTGAAGAACGAGCTGATCCTGATACGCGCGAATACCATGCGCCCCATGGAGAGCATTCCAGCCGAAATAAGCCGTTAGGGAAAGAAACAGGACTGGCGGCGCAACCGTACGGATGGCGCGCTTGATGAGTCGAAGAGGTCTCACGCGGGGTACAGTCTCCCTTGGCTTTCAAACGTCCTGATAACCTACCTCAGAGAGACAGAGCGAAACAATCATTCATGTCAAAAGACACCTGATTATTTTCCAAAAGAAAAACCGGCCCCAAAAGGGGCCGACTTTCTGGTCAGGCATTCTTGAGAATGCTGCGACCTGCATAACGTGCCGCGCTACCGAGTTGCTGCTCGATACGGATCAGCTGGTTGTACTTGGCCGTACGATCAGAGCGGGAGAGGGAGCCCGTCTTGATCTGCCCACAGTTGGTCGCAACAGCCAGATCCGCGATCACAGCGTCTTCCGTCTCACCGGAACGATGGCTCATCACGCAGGTATAGCCAGCCTTGTGAGCCGTCTCAACAGCTTCCAGCGTTTCCGTCAGCGTGCCAATCTGGTTGACCTTCACGAGAAGGGAATTGGCCGTGCCAGCCTTGATGCCACGACGCAGACGCTCAGGGTTCGTCACGAACAGATCGTCACCGACGAGCTGGAGCTTACCACCCAGACGTGAG
Organism: Gluconobacter sp. NFX36; assembly: GCF_049887835.1. Lineage (NCBI taxonomy): Bacteria > Pseudomonadati > Pseudomonadota > Alphaproteobacteria > Acetobacterales > Acetobacteraceae > Gluconobacter > Gluconobacter sp. NFX36. Next base: position 122,064 of record NZ_JAGEKJ010000005.1, read on the forward strand.
GTCAGTTCTGCCCAGCCTTCCCAATCATCTTCAGCAAGACCGTCTTCGATGGAGACGATTGGGTACTTTTTCGTCAGTTCTTCCAGGTAAGAGATCATACCGGAAGAATCGAATTCCTTGCCTTCACCCTTCAGGTTGTAGCGGCCGTCGGCGTAGAACTCAGTCGCAGCGCAATCGAGCGCAAACGTGACATCATCACCCGGACGATAACCCGCAGCCTCAACAGACTTCGTAATAAAGCTCAGAGCTTCGTCAGCAGACTTCAGGCCCGGAGCAAAGCCACCTTCGTCACCCACATTCGTGTTGTGACCAGCAGCGGACAGACCTTTCTTCAGCGCTGTGAAGATCTCAGAACCCATGCGTACGGCATCAGCGATCGTTGGCGCGCCAACCGGCTGGATCATGAATTCCTGAATGTCGATCGGGTTATCTGCGTGCTCACCACCGTTGACGATGTTCATCATCGGAACGGGCAGGGTGTGTGCAAAAACGCCACCGACATAACGGTAGAGCGGCAGTTCCAGCTCTTCGGCCGTCGCCTTGGCAACCGCAAGGGAAACACCAAGGATGGCGTTCGCACCGATGCGGGACTTGTTCGGCGTGCCATCCAGTTCGATCATCGCGTTATCGATGGCGATCTGATCTTCAGATTCGGCGCCCTGCAGCACTTCAAGGATTTCGTCTTCAACGAACCCACAGGCCTTCAGAACACCCTTGCCGTTGTAGCGGGACTTGTCCCCGTCACGCAACTCGACAGCTTCGTGGGCGCCAGTAGAAGCACCAGAGGGAACGGCGGCACGACCGCGGGCACCAGACGACAGCTCAACCTCAACCTCAACGGTCGGGTTACCACGGCTGTCCAGGATCTCGCGGGCAGTGATATCAACAATGGCGCTCAATGGAAGCTCTCCTGGATATGCGTGAACCGGGTGTGGCTCATAACCGTTCGGAACGGATCACCGTTTCGTCTCAAAATCAGAACATAAGGTCAATCGACGACATGCGTCTTCCTTTTCTCGCCCTGATCCTTGGTCTCGCGGGACTCCTCCCGTTCTTGACGCTGGGAGGCTGGATTTTTCTGGCAGGGCTCTTCTCCCCACTGCCGCATCTGACGGTCATTCTTCTGGCGTACGGCGCATGTATCCTGTCCTTTTTGGGGGCCGTCCACTGGGGGCTGGCCATGGAACGACCTGACATCATCACAGTTCAGGGAACGGCAGATCGTGATCGTCAGAGACTCCTTCTGGGAGTCTGCCCTGCGCTCTGGGCATGGCTTTCACTCTGCGTCGGATTATTGGGGGGCCTGCGTGCCGGATACCTACTGGAGGTCATCGGCTTCATTTCCACGTTTGCTGTGGAACGGGTGGCCTGGAAGCATGGCGCGCTGCCACCCGGTTACATGGCCTTACGGGGCGTGCTGACAGCGGGGGCCGTCATAAGTCTCCTTATGGCAGCCCTCGCACCGTTGCAGAATTATACGCTGTAAGACTTCGCCAGCGCGTCGAACGCCTTAAGGCGCGTCAGAAGGCCTCTCATTTCCGAAAGAGGAACCATTGTGGGGCCATCACTCGGAGCATTGTCAGGGTCCTGATGCGCCTCAATAAAGACAGCAGCAACACCAATGGACAACGCAGCGCGGGCGAGGGGTTCAACGAACTCCCGCTGTCCACCCGTCGAAGCCCCCAGGCCGCCCGGCTGCTGAACCGAGTGGGTAGCATCGAAAACAACAGGATAACCCGTCTGCGCCATGATCGGCAGTCCGCGCATGTCGCTAACAAGCGTGTTGTACCCAAAGCTCGTTCCACGGTCACAGAGCATGATGCGCTCATTCCCCGTCGAAGCCAGCTTGGCCGCAACATTCGCCATATCCCAGGGAGCCAGAAACTGCCCCTTCTTGACGTTGATGGCCCGACCCGTCTGACCCGCAGCTAACAGCAGATCCGTTTGCCGACACAGAAATGCAGGGATCTGCAGAACATCCACCGCCTGCGCCGCGATAGCGCACTGATCGGCAGAATGAACATCCGTCAGAACCGGAACATCAAAGCGCTCACGGATGGAGGCCAGAATATCCAGCCCCTTTTCCATACCCACGCCGCGCGCCGCATTCACGGAACTGCGGTTCGCCTTGTCGTAGCTGCTCTTGTAGATCAGACCGATGTCAAGCTCGCGACACACTGTGGAAAGGGCATCCGCCATCTCCACAGCATGCTCCCGGGATTCGATCTGACACGGCCCTGCAATCAGGGTGAAGGGCCGGTCCTGACCGATCTCGAGATTGCCAACCCGCAAGCTCACTTACTTTCCGTCCGCTTGCGGGCTGCACCGATGAAGCCTGCAAAGAGAGGGTGTGGATCAAATGGCTTGGACAGCAGTTCCGGATGGTACTGCACGCCGATGAACCACGGATGATCCGGGTATTCCACGACTTCCGGCAGCACGCCGTCCGGAGACATGCCGGAGAAACGCAGACCCGTCTTTTCCAGACGATCCTTGTAATGCAGGTTCACTTCCCAACGGTGACGGTGACGTTCCCGCACTTCCGTCTTGCCGTAGATTTCCGCAACGCGGGAGCCGGGAGCCAGTTTGGCAGGGAAGGCGCCCAGACGCATTGTGCCACCAAGATCTCCACCTTCGCGACGACGCATCAGTTCGTTGCCATTCGCCCATTCCGTCATAAGGCCAACCAGCGGTTCGCTCGTCGGGCCAAACTCCGTGGAGGAGGCCTTGGGCAGACCGGCGAGGGAACGCGCACATTCGATCACAGCCATCTGCATGCCAAAGCAGATCCCAAGGAACGGAATACCGTTCTCACGGGCATAGCGAACGGCCTGAACCTTACCTTCCGCACCACGCTCACCGAAGCCGCCCGGCACCAGAATGGCATCCGCATCCTTCAGGCGCTCGGCAATGTCAGCCGTTTTCTCGAACTCTTCCGATTCGATCCAGTCGAGCTTCACACGGACATTGTTCGCGATCCCGCCATGCAGCAGGGCTTCGGCCAGCGACTTGTAGCTATCCAGCAGGGCCGTGTACTTGCCCACGACAGCAACATTCACTTCGCCCTCAGGCTCGCGAATCGCGTGGACGATCTTTTCCCAGCGGGTCAGATCCGGTGAGCCTTCGAACGGCAGACCGAAATAACGCAGGACTTCGCGGTCCATGCCTTCGTTATGATAGGAAATCGGGCACGCATAGATCGTATCGACATCCAGCGCCGCAATCACAGCTTCCGGGCGGACGTTACAGAAATTCGCGATCTTGCGGCGCTCGTTTTCCGGAATCGGACGATCCGAACGGCAGAGCAGAACCTGAGGCTGAATACCGACATTCTGCAGCTCCTTAACGGAATGCTGCGTCGGCTTCGTCTTCAGTTCGCCTGCTGAGGGAATATACGGCAGCAACGTCAGGTGAACGCACATGGTCTGGTTGTGACCCAGATCATTACGAAGCTGACGGATGGCCTCAAGGAAAGGAAGGCTCTCGATGTCGCCAACCGTTCCGCCGATTTCCACCAGAACGAAGTCATAATCTTCCGTACCAGCCACCACGACGTCCTTGATGGCGTCCGTGATGTGCGGAATGACCTGAACGGTTCCGCCCAGATAATCGCCGCGACGTTCGCGGGCGATGACATCGGAATAGATACGGCCTGTCGTGGTATTGTCAGCACGGCGGGCGTGGACGCCCGTAAAGCGCTCATAATGACCGAGATCGAGGTCTGTTTCAGCCCCGTCATCGGTGATGAACACTTCACCATGCTGATACGGGCTCATCGTGCCCGGATCCACGTTCAGGTAGGGGTCCAGCTTGCGCATGCGGACCTTGTAGCCGCGTGCCTGGAGGAGAGCAGCAAGAGCCGCAGAAGCGATGCCCTTGCCGAGAGAAGATACCACACCGCCGGTGATGAATACGAAGCGCGTCATGGGCGCTCCTCATACACCGAAGGTGGGGGCGAGGGGAAGCGTCGAGATGCTTCCCGACTCAGTTAGTGAGCAGGCGTCTCGGCAGGAGCCGAAGCGGCAGGGGTTGCTGGCGAAGCAGGAGCTGTTGTTGCGGCGGCTGGAGCCGGCGGATCAGCAAGAATGTCATGGCCTCCGACGCCAGAGGAGGCGCCACGGTTCAGAAGGGCCAGAACGAGGCAAAGCAGCATGAAAACGCCGGCCAGAACGGAGGTCGCGCGCGTCAGAAGCGTTGCCGTTCCACGGCCAGTCATGAAAGAGCCCATGCCCTGGCTGCTGCCGATACCAAGGCCGCCGCCTTCGCTGCGCTGGATCAGGATCGTACCGATCAGGGCCAGTGTGACCAGCAGATTGATGACAAGCAGGAAAGTGGTCATGAACGATAGGGTCCGGACAATGGTTGGGAGGACAGGCGGATCGATGCGGCTTCAGCAATGCGCAGGAAGCTTTTCGCGTCCAGGCTCGCACTGCCAACCAGCACTCCGCCCAGCACCCCGATGGAAAGAATGGTCGGCGCCTGGGCCGGTGTTACGGAGCCGCCATACAGGATTGGCACGCGAATGTCATCCATCTTGAGGCGAGACTGCAACAATCCACGCAGAAGAAACAGCGTTCGCTCCAGTTCATCACGGGATGGCGTAACACCACTCCCGATAGCCCAGATGGGCTCGTAAGCCAGAACGCCGTTAAAATTATCGGTCAAAGATCCATCGATCTGACTGGCCAAAACAGTCGCCGCGCGCCCCTCCTGGCGCTCGGCCATGGTTTCTCCAATACAGACAACCGGCACCAGCCCCGCCGCTTCGGCTGCCTGCACCTTACGACGAATGAGGGCGTCCGTTTCGCCACAGTTCTGGCGCCGTTCGGAATGACCAAGTAAAACGTACCGCACACCGACATCAGCCAGCATATCCGCTGAAATTTCACCCGTATGCGCACCGGATGATGCAGTATGACAGTCCTGCGCGCCTAACTGAATCTTTGGATCAGAACCGATTGTTTCGAGAATATCAGACACGCGCTCCAGTTGGGTGAAGGGCGGGCAGATGACCAGTTTCACGTCGTCAGGCAGGGAGCGTGCGCCTTCGGCTACGGCAGTTGCAAGCTGTACGGTCTGGTCCCGCAAGCCATTCATCTTCCAGTTACCGATTACGAGTTTCGGCGATACGTCCATGCTTCCTCCTGAGGGTGAGCCTTCCGCTTCTGGTCAAGCGCGGCTCACGACATTATGGTGCCGCAAGTTCTAGCGGGCCTTCCCTGTCCGCACCATCCCGCCATCCGGATCCGTCCTGACCCTATGATTACCACCCTACGCCATCTTCTCGTTGACTCCTGGGCCGGCCGTGCCGCCGCAATCCTGATCTTCCTGGCCTTTATCGGGTGGGGCGTAGGGGATGTTTACTCCAATATGGGGACCCGTGGCTCCAACACGATTGTGCAGGTCGGTAGCCGCAGCATCACACCAGACGATCTGGCACGGGCGCTCTCCACCCAACTGCCAGCCGCAGCGCAGCAGATGGGTCTGGCGGATGCCTCGCATCTTCCGGATGGCACCAAACAGCAGATCGCCCGTCAGGTTCTTCACAATCTTGTGATCCAGAACGAAGTTCAGCTTGCTGGTGAACGGGCAGGGATGAATGTTCCAGACGAGTTGATCCGCAAAGAAATCTTCGCGATCCCGGCCTTTCATAATGCTGCGGGCCAGTTCGATCGCGCGATGCTCAATGATCGCCTGACACGCATCGGCATTACTGAAAAGCGTCTGATCCAGATGATTCGCGAGGACATCATTTCCCGCGGACTGCTTCAGGGCATGGGCGCATCCGTACAGGCACCGACGTCCCTGATGGATCGTCTCTTTGCGTTTGATGCAGACCAGCGCGTTCTGGATGTTCTGCGCGTGCCATTCACGGCGGGCACGGTTGCTGCTGCACCGACAGACGAACAGCTTCACCGCTATTACGACAATCACCCGCAGGATTTCCGCACCACGGAATATCGTCATGCCAAGATGGTTGTGATGACGGCAGACATCGTTGCCAAGACGATCGAAGTTCCGGATGACGTCCTGCACAAGCTGTATGATTTCCAGGCCCGCACCTACAATGTTCCCGAAACACGGACACTTCAGGTTCTCACCTTCCAGGACGAGGCAAAAGCCAACGCGGCCGCAACGGCATGGCGCAACACGAATGCGTGGGACGCTATCCAGAAGGCTTACCCGTACGCGGCAGCCGTAGCTCTTCCACATGTGCGCCAGAGTGACATCCCGAACCCGGAACTGGCCAAGCTCACATTCGCAGCTCAGGCAAACCAGATCACTGGCCCGACCAAAACGGCAGCAGGCTGGGTGGTCTTCAACATCACCGATGTTGTCGCACCACATCAGACAAGCTTTGAACAGGCAAAGAACGATCTGCGCGATCAGGTCCAGAAGCAGGAAGCCCCGCAGGCTCTTCAGGCGCGCCTTGCGCAGTTTCAGGACGCGATTGCAGGCTCAACGACGCTTGAAAAAATTCCATCCAATCTTGGCGCGGTTCCAGCAGCAGGTTCCCTTGATGCCCGCGGCATGACGCAGGACGGCGTACCTGCTCCAATTCCGGGCGATGCCAATCTGCGCCAGTCCATCATCCAGCACATCTTCTCCCAGAAGAAGGATGCACAGCCGGTTGTTGTGAATGGTCCGGACGGCTCTGCTTTCGCAGTTGCTGTTGACGAAATCCATCCAGGTACGCTGCGTCCCTTCACGGAAGTCCGCGATCAGGTCGTTCAGGCCTGGACCGCAGACCAGCAGCGTCATGCCGCTGATGCACGCGTCACGGCTCTGTTCACGGAAGCGAAGAAGAGCACTCTGGCCAAGGCTCTTGAAAACCAGCCAGAAGCTTCGAACCTGCGCAAGGACGTTGCTGTTTCCCGTATTCATCCGGATCAGTCCCTGCCGCAGAATGTTCTGCGGGCTGCCTTCGGCCTGAAGGTTGGCACAACTGGCATGTATGAAGGCCCGGATGCGTTCTGGCTGGTCAATGTGACCGCACAGAAGCCAGGCGATGCCGGTGACAGCCAGTCCCTACGTCACGATCTGGACGCTCAGTATGTTCAGTCCCTGCAGGCTGACATTCCGATGGCCCTGGACGCAGCGTTGGAAAAAACCGTTCCCGTCTCACACATGAACATGAACCTGTTCAATCAGGTTGTGGCCTCGACATCCCCCGCAGCCGCTAACGGAGCGCAGTGATGCCGATTGTTCACAGTATCGAAGCCGCAGATCTCCTGACCCCGGTTTCAGCCTATCTGCGCCTGTCCCGTCTTTCCGATGATCCTTACCGGATGTTGCTGGAAAGCGTGGAAGGCGGCGCGGCGAGGGGCCGTTATTCCGTGATTGCCCTTCTGCCTGATCTGGTCTGGAAGTGCCGGAGCGGGGAGGTGACCCTTGATGGAACACCTCTTCAGGGCAAACCGCTGGAGACGCTGAAGGACATTATCGACCAAAGCCAGATGGACCTCCCAGTCGATATGCCTCCCATGATCGGCGGCGTATTTGGCGTGCTGGGCTATGACATGGTTCGCCAGATGGAAGTCCTGCCCAACGCTCCCGTCAATGATCTGGATCTGCCGGAAGGCATCATGATCCGACCCCAGCTTTTCGCCGTATTTGATTCGGTCCGTGATGAGTTGACGCTCGCGGTGCCGGTTCGTGGCGCCATGACAACCGCAGAAGCTCATGCACTACTGGATCGGGCGCGGGCAGCGCTGGCTGCCCCTCTGGAAGATGCAACGGAAACGCTTCCTGCGGGCACCGAACTCGCTCCCCCATCCTCCAACGTAACGCAGGAGCAGTTCGAAGCGAATGTCCGAACCGCGCAGGATTACATCGCGGCCGGTGACGCATTTCAGATCGTTCCAAGCCAGCGCTTCACAACGCCATTCTCGCTGTCTCCGCTTGCGCTGTACCGAAGCCTCCGCCGCATTAACCCGGCTCCGTTCCTGTTCCTGATGGAACTGGAAGATTACGCACTGGTCGGTTCCTCACCGGAAATTCTCGTCCGTTTGCGGGCAGGGGAAGTCACGGTCCGCCCCCTCGCTGGCACCCGTCCGCGTGGCAACGACCGGGCACATGACCTAGAGCTTGAGAAAGAGTTACTCGCGGATCAGAAGGAACTCGCCGAGCATCTCATGCTCATTGATCTGGGACGGAATGACGTGGGCCGCGTTTCGGAACTCGGGACCGTTCAGGTGCCCGATCAGTTCGTCATCGAGCGCTACAGCCACGTTATGCACATTTCCTCGACAGTCACGGGGCAGATCAAGGCTGGCAAGACTGCCATGGATGCACTTGTTGCCGCGTTTCCAGCTGGAACGCTGACAGGCGCGCCCAAAATCCGTGCCATGGAAATCATCGACGAACTGGAGCCGACCCGCCGCGGGCCGTATTCCGGTTGCGTTGGATATTTTGGTGCGGATGGGGAAATGGATACCTGCATCGGGCTACGGATGGCTGTTCTGAAGAATGGTCAGATGTATGTTCAGGCAGGCTGCGGCGTCGTGGCAGATAGTGATCCGAACTCGGAGTTCCGCGAAACGCAGGCAAAGGCGAGAGCACTTTTCCGGGCTGCGGAAGTCGCTGTCTCCAACGCAGCAAAATCCTGAAACAATGTTGCATTTGACGTAACGAAACGTGAAGGCCATCCTGTTGCCATGATCCTGCTCATCGACAACTACGACAGCTTCACATTCAACATCGTGCATCATCTGGGCGCGCTGGGTGTTGAATGTGATGTGCGGCGCAATGACGCACTAAGCGTCGAGGAAGCTCTTGCTCTCAAACCCTCCGCCATCGTGATTTCCCCTGGTCCCTGTGCGCCCGACGGTGCTGGCATCTGCTGTGATCTGGTCCGGGCCGCAGCCGGAAAAGTGCCGGTTTTCGGCGTGTGCCTTGGACATCAAGCAATCGGGCAGGTTTTTGGCGCGAAGGTCGTCCGGGCACCTGTTCCAATGCATGGCAAGATCAGTCCGGTTGACCATGACGGTACGGGTGTTTTCGCTGGCCTTCCTAAACCGGTGAACGTCGTGCGCTATCATAGTCTGACGTTGGAGCCAGCAAGCATTCCCCCCGAACTAATCGTTAATGCGTCCACGAAGGATGGCATTATCATGGGCGTCCGTCACCGGGACTACGATGTGCATGGCGTTCAGTTTCATCCGGAGAGCATTGCCTCTACGGCAGGCCGCGAACTGCTGGCGAACTTCCTGACGATCGCTGGCATTCCGCACAAGACCGTAGAGCCGGCATGACGGAGAAAGCTGACTTTCCATCTCTTCTACGTCGCGTTGCCGACGGTTCTATTCTGACCACCGACGATGCTGAAAACGCATTTTCGGCAATCATGGCAGGAGAGGTGGAACCTGCCCAACTCGCGGCTTTCCTCACAGCGCTCAAAATGCGCGGTGAAGCTGCTGATGAACTGACAGGAGCGGTTCAGGCCGTCCGCCGTTATATGACAGTTCTGCCAGATGTTCCGGCGGATACGCTGGATGTTTGCGGGACAGGCGGCGACGGACTTGGCACACTCAATGTGTCGACCGCCGTTGCGTTCGTTCTGGCAGGACTGGGTGTTCCGATCGCCAAACATGGCAATCGCGCGCTTTCATCCAAATCTGGCGCGACTGATGTTCTGGAAAAGCTTGGCATTCCGCCGATCGACGATCCGGCTTTTCAAAGTGCTCAGTTGCGGGAAAACCATCTGGCATTCCTTGCCGCACCCTTTCATCATCCGGCCATGCGCCACGCGGCTCCTGTCCGTAAGGCACTAGGATTTCGAACACTTTTCAATCTGCTTGGACCGCTCTGCAATCCGGCTCAGGTGCAGCGTCAGCTTATTGGTGTTTTTGACGCTCGCTGGTGTGAACCGGTCGTCCGGACCCTTGGCAGCCTTGGCAGCACACATGTCTGGGCTGTTCATGGCACGACGAACGAGGGCGGCAGCGATGAACTGACACTTGCCGGCTCTGCTGAAATCGTAAGCCTCGAAAACGGCATGATTAACCGCATGACATTCGACCCGGGCATCGCGGGACTGTCATTCACTCCAATTTCTGCCATCCGCGGCGGAGATTCCACTGCGAACGCAAAGGCCCTGACTGCACTTCTTGAAGGAGAGCACGGACCTTACCGTGATACCGTTCTTTTGAATGCCGCCGCTGCCCTTCATGTGGCTGGACGCGGCATTATCGTGCATAATGGCACGATTGACGCACAGGCGTTCCGTAACAATATGGCACTGGCGGCTCGTTCCATTGATAATGGGCATGCACGGACAGCCCTGGAACGGGCGCGTACTGCCATTGCCTCCCTTACCAAGACAAATGCAGGACTATCATGACCTTCATGCATCAGCGACCAGCGATGACCTATGCACCTGAAGGGGTAGAGCAGTTTCCTGACCCGGAAGTCCCGGAAACGACCACGCCACCCATCAAGGACCCTTCAGCCGAAACGACAGATAGGAGCGACGTTCTGGCTCGTATCTGCGCACGTACCCGCGTGGACGTAGAGCAGCGCTCCCAGATCATGTCACTCAAGGACATTACGCTACGGGCGCGTGAAGTCACGACACCAACGCGCGGCTTCGGACAGGCTCTCCAGCATCTGACCGCTGACCGGCAGGTTGGGCTAATTGCTGAAATCAAGAAAGCTTCCCCGTCCGCAGGTGTTCTTCGCCCGACTTACGATCCGGTCGGTATTGCTCAGGCCTATCAGGCAGCGGGCGCGACCTGTCTGTCGGTTCTGACGGAAGGGTCATGCTTTCATGGCAGCACGGACGATATTCGCGCCGTTCGTGAGGCCTGTAGCCTCCCGATTCTTCGCAAGGATTTCATTCTTGACCCATGGCAGGTGCATGAAAGCCGCCTGATCGGTGCGGACTGTATCCTCCTCATCATGGCGGCGCTGACAGAAACGCAGGCATCCGAACTCATCGGTATCGCCCGTGGTCTGGATATGGACGTTCTGGTGGAAGTGCATGACGCAGATGAACTGAACCGTGCGTTGGCTCTTGATACATCGCTGATCGGTATCAACAATCGCAATCTTCGCACGCTCAAAACAGACATTCAGACGACACTGGATCTGGCTCCGATGGTTCCCCCAGATCGCCTGGTGGTCTCTGAAAGCGGTATCAAAACGCAGGACGACCTTCTCAAGGTTGGTGAGGTAGGAGCCAGCGCCGTACTGGTTGGAGAGAGCCTCCTTCGCGAAGATGATCCGGGAGCAGCAGCCCGTCGCCTTCTTGGCTTTACCTGACATCCGGCCCTGTTAAAGGGGGCGCTTTCGCGTCTCTCTTCAACAGGGCGTTTCCGTTAAGCTTCCGGACCCTGCCTCTCCTTTCGGAGATGTAACTGGGGTCACTCTGGCCTTCGAGGCCAAGTATCGGTAAGAGCTTCCCCAAATTTGTGCATTTCCAGGAGACCGCCATGGACGAGACAACGTCCGCTTCCAACCGGAGCAACGGTCCGGCCCTTTCGCCGGAAACAATGAAGCGTGCCTACAAGGACATGCTGCTGGTCCGACGTTTTGAAGAAAAGGCTGGGCAGCTCTACGGAATGGGGCTCATCGGAGGCTTCTGTCATCTTTATATTGGACAGGAAGCTGTTGTGGTCGGCATTGGCCTGAACATGAAGCAGGGCGATAAGTCCATCACGTCCTATCGTGACCATGGCCAGATGCTGGTTGCCGGCATGACAGCCCGTGGCGTCATGGCCGAACTGACAGGTCGCTCCGGTGGCTATTCCCGCGGCAAGGGTGGCTCCATGCACATGTTCTCCCGTGAGAAGGAGTTCTACGGTGGCCACGGCATCGTCGGTGCTCAGGTCGCACTTGGAACGGGGCTGGCATTTGCCAACCATTATCGTGGCACGGACGAAGTCTCGATCGTCTATTTTGGCGAAGGGGCTTCTGCGCAGGGGCAGGTTTACGAGAGCTTCAATCTCGCCGCCCTGCACAAGCTGCCCTGCATCTATGTGATCGAAAACAACCGCTACGGCATGGGGACATCCATCGAGCGCGCCTCGGCATCCAAAGATCTTTCCCGCAATGCCGAGCCTTGGGGTATCCCCAGCCGCAAGGTTGACGGCATGGACGTTTTCGCCGTGCATCAGGCCGCTCAGGAAGCCATGGAGCATTGCCGCGCAGGTAAGGGACCATTCCTGCTGGAAATGGAAACCTATCGCTATCGCGGACACTCCATGTCCGATCCGGCGAAGTATCGTCAGCGGACCGAAGTCGAGGAAATGCGTCGCACGCGCGATCCAATCGAAAATCTGAAGGCTGAAATGCTGCAGAATGGCATTGGCGAAGACATCTTCAAAGACATTGAAACTGACGTGAAGGCCGTTGTGGCTGACGCTGTCGAATTTGCACAGACCTGCCCGGAGCCGGATGAATCCGAGCTCTGGACTGATATTCTGGTGGAGGCCTGAGTTCCATGGCATCTCTGATTCTGATGCCGGCCCTGTCGCCGACCATGACCGAAGGTACGATTGCACGCTGGCTCCGTCAGCCGGGCGAGGCTGTAAAGTCGGGCGATGTGATCGCTGAAATTGAGACCGACAAGGCCACGATGGAAGTCGAAGCCGTTGAAGACGGCGTCTTCGGCAAAGTTCTGGTTCCCGAAGGTAGCGAGAGCGTTGCCGTCAACACACCTATCGCCGTTCTGCTTGAAGACGGTGAAGATGCGGCGGCAGCAGACAACGTAACACGTCCTGCCGATCCGGCTGCCGGCGCACCCGTTGCGATTGAAACCCCATCTGCTCCTGCCATTGTTGAGGCTCCAGCCATCAAACAGGCGGAAGAGGAAAAGGACTGGGGCGAAACGAAGAACATCACTGTTCGTGAAGCGCTGCGCGATGCAATGGCCGCAGAACTTCGCCGCGACGAAGACGTCTTCCTGATGGGTGAGGAAGTTGCCCAGTATCAAGGTGCGTACAAAATCAGCCAGGGTCTTCTGGACGAATTTGGTGAAAAGCGCGTCATCGACATGCCAATCACCGAGCATGGCTTTACGGGAATGGCAGTTGGCGCAGCACTGACAGGGCTGAAGCCGATCGTCGAGTTCATGACCATGAACTTTTCTCTGCAAGCCATTGATCATATTATTAATTCCGCAGCCAAGACGCTTTACATGTCCGGTGGTCAGATGGGCTGCCCCATCGTATTCCGCGGCCCTAATGGTGCCGCAGCGCGCGTGGGCGCACAGCACTCCCAGTGCTTTGCAAGCTGGTATGCTCATATCCCGGGCCTGAAGGTTGTGGCTCCTTGGTCTGCCGCTGATGCGAAGGGCCTGTTGCGCGCGGCCATCCGCGATCCGAACCCGGTTGTGGTGCTGGAAAACGAAATCCTGTACGGACAGAAGTTCCCATGCCCCACGGATGAGGACTTCATCCTGCCAATTGGCAAGGCCAAGATTGAACGTGAAGGCAAGGACGTTACGCTGGTCGCGTTCTCCATCATGGTCGGCGTGGCTTTGGATGCTGCGGCAAAGCTTGCCGAAGAAGGTATTGAGGCCGAGGTCATCAATCTGCGCACTCTGCGTCCGCTGGATACCGAGACCATCATCAAGAGCGTCAAAAAGACGAACCGGATTGTCTCCGTTGAGGAAGGCTGGCCGGTTGCAGGTATCGGTGCAGAAATCTGCACGGTTGCCGTTGAACAGGCGTTCGACTGGCTCGATGCACCGCCAGCGCGCGTCTGCGGCCTTGATCTGCCGCTGCCTTATGCTTCCAATCTTGAAAAACTGGCACTTCCGAAACCCGAGTGGGTTGTGGAAGCAGTCCGCAAGCAGTTCGGGGACTGACCGACAATGGCAACCGATATCCTGATGCCGGCCCTGTCGCCGACAATGACCGAAGGCAAACTGGCCCGCTGGCTCAAAAATGAGGGCGATAAGGTTTCAGCCGGCGATGTGATCGCCGAGATCGAGACCGACAAGGCCACGATGGAAGTCGAGGCCGTAGACGAGGGTATTCTCGGCCGCATTCTTGTTCAGGAAGGCGTAGAGGGTGTTGCAGTCAACACACCCATCGCCATTCTGGTTGAGGAAGGCGAAGACGTACCTGACGCATCTGTGGCACAGACGCCTGCTGCTGTTGTTCAGGCCGCTGAGCCTGTTGCTGCAAGTATACCTCCAGCAAGTGCCAAAGCCGCGTCGAAAGAGGAGAGCAGCGAGCGTATTTTCGTCTCCCCGCTGGCAAAACGCATGGCTAAAGACCGCGGAATTGCTCTTGGATCCCTAAACGGGACCGGCCCGAACGGTCGTATTCTGAAGCGGGATGTGGAGAAGGGCGGCAACGCTGCACCGGTCGCGCCGAAAACGACCCCTGCGACCCCGGTTGCTATCGACGGGGATGTAAAGCGCGTTCCGAACTCCACAATGCGGAAGGTGATTGCGCGGCGCCTGACGGAATCAAAGACACAGGTTCCGCACTTCTATGTATCCGTGGACATCGAACTTGATGCTCTGCTGGCCCTGCGTTCAAAACTGAATGCTACGGCTGAGGACAACAGCTTCAAGATCTCCGTTAACGATATGATGATCAAGGCGGTTGGGCTCGCACTGAAGAAGCAGCCCGGTCTCAATGTTCAGTTTACCGATGCCGAGACATTGCATTTCGAGAATGTGGACATTTCGATAGCTGTCTCCATCCCGGAAGGCCTCATCACGCCTATTATCCGCAATGCGGACCAGAAATCCCTGCGTGAGATCAGCCGTGAGGCCAAGGATCTGGCCAAGCGTGCCCGTGCAGGCAAGTTGAAGCCGGAAGAATTTCAGGGCGGCACGTTCTCCATTTCGAACATGGGCATGTTTGGCGTTCGGGATTTCGCGGCGATCATCAATCCGCCGCAGGCTGGTATCCTGGCCATTGCATCAGGTGAGAAACGCGCTGTTGTGCGGGGAGACCAGCTTACAATTGCAACCGTCATGACGGCGACACTTTCTGTTGATCATCGTGCCGTTGATGGCGCGCTTGGCGCACAGTGGCTGAACGCCCTGCGCGACATCGTACAGAACCCTTACACTCTGGTGGTCTGATCCATGTCCGATACTTTCGATCTGATCGTTGTTGGTGGCGGTCCTGGCGGTTACGTCGCAGCACTTCGTGCAAGCCAGCTCGGCATGAGCGTTGCCATCGTGGAAAGCACGCATTTTGGCGGTGTCTGCCTAAACTGGGGCTGCATTCCAACCAAGGCGCTCCTGCGGTCTTCCGAGATTCATCACCTCCTGCATGATCTGGGCACCTTCGGCTTCTCGGCCGAAAATGTGTCTTTTGACCTCCCCAAGATTGTTGCGCGCTCCCGCGGTATTGCACGCCGTATGGGCGGTGGCATTGCTCATCTACTCAAGAAAGCCAAAGTCACGACCTTTGACGGTCGGGCAAAACTGGCTGGTCGGGCAGGGGAAGCGCACAAGGTTTCCATCACCAAGGATGGCGCCGAAGTGGCGGTCATCAAGTCGCCCAACGTCATTCTGGCGACTGGCGCACGTGGCCGTCAGCTTCCGGGTCTGGAGACAGATGGCAAGCTGATCTGGGGTGCGCGTGAAGCCATGACGCCGACCGAGCTTCCGAAACGCCTGCTGGTCATTGGCTCTGGTGCCATTGGTATCGAATTTGCATCTTTCTATCGCAACATGGGCAGCGAAGTGACCATTGCGGAAGTTGCGGACCGAATTCTGATTGCCGAAGACCCCGAGATCAGCGCCGCCGCTCGCAAGGCCTTTGAGAAGCAGGGGATGAAGATCATCACCGGCGCAAAGGTTGGTCCGCTTCAAAAGGGTGAAAACGAGGTTTCCACCACCATTGAAAGCGCATCTGGCACGGTTGATCTGACGGTGGATCGCGTGATCTGCGCCGTTGGCATTGTTGGAAACGTTGAGGATCTTGGCCTCGAAGGGACCAAGGTTCAGGTCGATCGGACTCATATTGTCACGGACGGCTTCTGTCGCACGGCAGAGCCGGGCATCTATGCCATCGGTGACGTTGCGGGCGCTCCATGGCTTGCTCACAAGGCAAGCCATGAAGGCATTCTCTGCGTTGAAAAGATTGCCGGCCGTTCCCCACAGCCTCTGCATGCACTGAACATTCCGGGCTGCACCTATTCCCGCCCACAGATCGCTTCGGTGGGTCTGAGCGAGGAAAAGGCTATTGCCGCAGGCCACAAGGTTCGTGTCGGGCGCTTCCCGTTCATGGCGAACGGTAAGGCCGTCGCGATGGGTGAGACGGAAGGCATGGTCAAGACCGTGTTTGATGCCACGACAGGGGAACTTCTGGGCGCACACATGATTGGCGCGGAAGTCACGGAAATGATCCAGGGCTATGTCATTGCCCGTACTGGTGAACTGACGGAAGCAGAACTGATCGAGACAGTGTTCCCGCATCCGACAATTTCCGAGACGATGCACGAAGCCACTCTGGCGGCCTTCGACGGTCCGCTCCATATCTGACGCCATGTCCCAGCGCATCACCATAGATCATCGTGAGATGTCTGCTCTCCGCCACCCGGAGAAGGCACATCGTCCTGACAACCCGATCCAGCGCAAGCCATCCTGGATCCGGGTAAAGGCGCCCAATCATCCCGTGTATCACGAGACACGGGCTCTGATGCGGGAGGCCAATCTGGTTACGGTCTGTGAAGAAGCAGCCTGCCCGAATATCGGGGAATGCTGGTCCCAGCGCCATGCGACCATGATGATCATGGGGGAAATCTGCACACGGGCCTGCTCGTTCTGCAATGTGACCACAGGGCTGCCCAAGGCGCTGGATACCGATGAACCGCGCCGGGTTGCCGAAGCTGTCGCGAAGCTGGGCCTGAAGCATGTTGTTATCACATCGGTTGATCGTGATGATCTTGCGGATGGCGGTGCACGTCATTTCGCGCATGTTATTCAGTCGATCCGTGCAGCCTCCCCGGAAACAACCATTGAGATCCTGACGCCTGATTTTCTTCGGAAACCAGGTGCCTTGGAGATCGTGGTGGAGGCACGGCCGGACGTTTTCAATCACAATATCGAGACTGTACCGCGTCTCTATCCCACAATTCGCCCAGGTGCGCGATACTACCAGTCGTTGCGTCTGCTGGACGGTGTGAAGAGGCTCGATCCATCCATTTTCACCAAGTCTGGCCTGATGCTGGGCCTTGGTGAGGAGAAGATGGAAGTATGGCAGGTCATGGATGATTTCAGGGTCGCCGATGTCGATTTTCTGACGTTGGGGCAGTACCTTCAGCCAAGCGTCAAACATGCGGCTGTCGAAAAGTTTGTTACGCCGGAAGAGTTTGATGGCTATGCTGCGGCTGCCCGTTCGAAAGGATTTCTTCAGGTCAGCGCAAGCCCTCTGACGCGATCCTCCTATCATGCGGACAGCGATTTCGCGAAGCTCCAGGCCGCGCGGAACAGCCGTCTGAAAGAAAGTCTCTGATGCCGACACATGCCGAGCAACGGTTGATTGCCTACACACCGGAACAGCTTTTTGATCTGGTGGCAGATGTGGAGAAATATCCGCAGTTCCTGCCGTGGTGTGTCAAAGCCGCCATCAAGTCCCAGACAGAGCAGGAACTTGTAGCAGACCTGACCATCGGTTTCGGGCCTTTTCGCGAGACGTTTACCAGCCGCGTTACGCTCGAGCGTCCCTCACGTATTCGGGTACGCTACGAAAAGGGGCCTTTCCGGTATCTGAACAATGTCTGGACGTTCACGCCAGACCCAAGGGGCTGTCTGGTCGATTTCTTCGTAGACTTCGAGTTTCGTTCGCGTCTGCTGCAGAACGCCATGGGCGTAGTGTTCAACGAAGGTGTTCGCCTGATGGTCTCCGCATTCATCAAAAGAGCGCGGGATACCTATGGGGTACAGACTGCTCAGAGCCGTGCAACTCAACAGCCTGGCCTCTCCTGACCGAGAAAGAAATGCCGTAATATATTATGAACCATTTGGGCCATGGGCCGTTTCAGGCCCAACCACCGAATGGTGTCATGAAAGGATTACGCAATGAAGACGCTTTCCTTCGGCGCATTTGCTCTCTCGGCTCTGATTGCTGCTGCTTCTCCTGCCATGGCCGAACATCACGGCCACCATCACAAGAAGTCTGGAGCACATGCCCAGAAATCCGATGAAGTCTCAGCCACTGATGCCCTGAACGCACGTTCTCTCCAGCAGGCACAGACACCGGTTCAGGTACAGCCTCCAGCACCCCCGGCACCGGTTGCAACGGTTCCGACATCTGCTGTCGTCCCTACGGCTCCTGCGCCATCCGTCCCGCCAGCTTCCACAATGCCTGCCACGGCTCCAAACGACGGGCAGTAAGTTTCCAGTCTTTTGGCTGATAAAAAATCCCCGCCCGTCAGCGGGGATTTTTTATTTCAGACTTTCAGGATCATACCCAGAGCATGCCTGACTGTCGCTCGCCGTATATCTGAGCGGTTACCTGGGAAAACATGGCGTTCTGTAAGACTTGCCCCCTGAAAGATGGACAACCCGAAACAAACCGTTCCAACAGGCTTGGCAAGCGTTCCGCCATCAGGACCCGCAATGCCTGTAACCGAAATGGCGATCGTAGCATCCGCAGCATGGCATAAAGCACCTTCCGCCATGGCCTGCGCAGTCTCCTCACTGACTGCCCCATACCGAGACAGAATATCCTCAGGAACACCGGCGGCGCTTGTTTTAAGAGCATTGGAATACGTCACAAAGCCGCCTTCAATAAAAGCTGAAGATCCCGGGATATCTGTCAATGCCGCGCAGATCATTCCCCCTGTACAGCTTTCTACGGTGACAAGGCGCATTTTTCGGTCAGAAAGGTGCTTCAGCACGGTTTCCGAAAGGGTTTGAAAGTCAGTTTCCGACATTGGTTGCACTCACCCGATAAACCATCATGTTTGCCTCGATATTCTCGATATACATTCGCGTTTCCCGGTAAGGCAGACGCTCGATCCAATCCAGAAGTCCATCTTCTGTCAGCGGATCAGCAGGAGGATTTGCCTTGAGCCAGAGATCCACTCTGTGTGGACCTGCATTATAGGCCGCGAGTGCATAGGGAATGGTATTTTCAAACCGTGTCAGAAGCTGCGACACATATGCGTTTCCGACGGTCAGATTGGTCTGCGGGTCGAGCAAGGCTGCGGCTGAAACATTAATTCCGCCGAGATGCCCGCGCCGGACAACATCCTTCGCTGCGGCAGGAAGAATTTGTAGCAAGCCAATGGCATGTGCACTACTTATCGCAGAAGGGTCGAACCCGCTTTCCTGCCGAATAATAGCCGGAAGCAAGCCAACAGGGATTGTAGAGGCTTCAGGCCAAGGATCAGGAAAGCCTTGCGGATAAAGAGCCACCCCTTTTCGAGACAAAGCATGTGCTGCAAAAACTTCAGCAGCCGGAACATTCAGACGCGCGCCCAAATCAGCGACTGCTTTCTGCCCTTCTGGTGATGGATTTGCGACCTGAAGCAAAAGAAGAAAATCTTTTGCATGCTCCAGATCGCCCGACTGCGCGAGTTCGGAGACTGCTTCAACCAGATCCTGTCTCTGCAATACTCCTGCATTCAGAGCAGGAAGTGCTTGCAAATCCTGCAGGAGGGCATGATGGAAATTAGGTGACGACGCACCTGAGACAAGCAAGGAAAGTTCTTGAGTCAACGCAGCCTGAGCGAGTTGACCATGAAATGTCGTGGGAAAGCGTGTGGCCTGCTGGAAGGCCACCTGTGCACCATGATCGTCTTTCAGGGCTTGGCGGGCTCGCCCAGTCCAGTACCAACCTCGCGCCTGCATGGCGAGCGAGGTTGCCTGTTGCAAAGGACTGAAAAACTGCTCGGCTTTTTGCGGATCAGCAAGCAGTCGCAAAGCGATGAAACCCGAAAGATTTTGCGCTTCCTGACGATCAATTTCGGTGAAAGGCAGCGTCATATCCTGGGCAAGCGCATAAGCGTCCTGCGTCCGGCCTGCCAGAAGAAAGGCTCGCGCAAGACTAGCTCTTTCGCTCGACCAGTCGTGAGATGGGGCAGCAACCTGGAGGGCATAGCCTTCCGACGCCCAGAGAGCCAATGCTTCATCCAGACGATTTCCACGCCGTAGCGCCTTCAAACGATAACGGACCAGTGTGGGGTCTGACCGATCACGAGATGAAAGAGTATTGAAAGCCGTGTCAGCATCTGGAGACGCTGCACGCTCGGCGAGGCGGGCCTCCGCCAAAGCCTGCCGATCCGCAGGAAGGCGATCAATCTGGCGACTTGCAGCCGAAATTTGTCCGGAACTTTCAAGGCGCTCATAGCGATGCCACTGATCCTCGAGCGTAAAACCTGCGCCATAAAGACCAAGAAGCGAGACTTCCTCCTGCGCATTACCAGCGCCAGAACTCCAGAGATTACGGGCCTTTGCAGCGGAATCAGACATATGGTCGGAACATGTCAGAAACGCTGAAACCATGGTCAGCGGCAATGTTGGGCAAAGTCGGTCAAGCATTGCCGGATCGGATGTATGGGCGAGGGCGGTCTGGTAACGCCACATCATTTTTGCCCGCTGCGGCCAGGTCGGCGTCTGCACCAGAAATGCCTGATAGGCCTCTGCAGGGAGATTACCTGCGCCAGGTGACACCAGTTGAAGCCACTGGACGAGCCTGTCCCGGACAGGGGGCGTTACGTTCGGAACAGGCGCTGCAGCTCCCAAAAAAAGAGCAACAGCCAGAAGAACGGGACGTTTAGCTCGGCAGCACAACATGATGCCAGATTTCTCCTCCGCCGCGGATGATGAGTTCAATCGCCACGGCTAGCACAACAAGCAGACCACACCAGGCAATCCAGCGATAGCGGGCAAGGAGTCCTGCAATAAACGACGCCGCAATTCCCATCAACAATACGGAAAAGGCCAAACCGCCAACGAGAATCCAAGGGTGCCCGACAGCAGCACCCGCAACCGCCAGAACATTGTCCAGACTCATGGAAAGATCGGCCACGACAATCTTGAGAATGGCGGCCCCCAGTCGGGACGGAGCCTCCACTTCCGCTTCGGCATCGCTGTGCCGAAGCTCCCGGTACATCTTCCAGCAGACCCACAGCAGCAGGCAACCACCGGCGAGTGTCAGGCCGATAATCGCTAAAAGGCGTGCGGCAACAAGAGCTAGCCCCACACGCAGGAGAGCTGCAAAAGCTGTCCCGATCAGGATTGCAAGCCGTCTCTGACGTCCCTGGAGACTACGCACCGCCATCCCGATGACAATCGCGTTGTCTCCGGCAAGGGTGATGTCAATCAGCGTTACCTGCGCGAGCGCGATCAGGGCGTGGGTCAGGGTATCGGGCGTCAAAGGGTTATTTCTTCCAAAAGGGGTCCGTGCAATCTCTTCGTATTTGGTCTAAGCAGCCCTCGTAAAGCCCCACTCGCTTCCGGAGTTCTCATGGTTCCGCGTTACAGCCGCCCCCAGATGACCGCGATCTGGTCGCCCGCCAACCGTTACCGGATCTGGTTCGAAATCGAAGCTCTGGCCTGTGAAGCCATGGCTCAACAGGGCGCCATGCCTGTCGAATCAGCCAAAATCATCCGTGAGAAGGGGGATGCTGCCATGGCTGCATTCTCCGATGCTGATCTGGCCCGAATTGACGAGATCGAAGCTGAAACGCGCCATGACGTGATTGCGTTCCTGACCTGGCTTGCAGGAAAGGTCGGTCCGGACAGTCGTTTCGTTCATCTGGGCATGACGTCTTCCGACGTGCTGGACACCTGCCTGTCCGTTCAGATGACGCAGGCTGCTGATCTTCTTCTGGAAGACCTGGATCGCGTTCTGGAAGCGCTCAAGACACGCGCCTATGAGCACAAGCTGACCGTCACGATCGGCCGCAGCCACGCGATTCATGCTGAGCCAACAAGCTTCGGCCTGAAGCTGGCTGGTCATTACGCTGAATTTGCCCGCAACAAAGAGCGCCTGCTTCAGGCTCGCAAGGAAATCGCGGTCTGCGCCATTTCTGGCGCCGTTGGTACCTATGCGCATATTGACCCGGCTGTTGAAGAATATGTCGCCGACAAGCTCGGCCTTGTTGCCGAGAGCGTGTCCACACAGGTCATCCCACGTGACCGCCACGCTGCGTTCTTCTGCACGCTTGGCGTCATTGCAAGCGGCATCGAGCGTCTGGCCGTTGAAGTGCGTCATCTTCAGCGTTCGGAAGTCCGGGAAGCGGAAGAGTTCTTCCACAAGGGGCAGAAGGGCAGTTCCGCGATGCCGCACAAGCGGAATCCGGTTCTTTCTGAAAATCTGACCGGCCTTGCCCGTCTGATCCGCTCTCACGTCGTTCCCGCACTTGAGAACGTGGCGCTGTGGCATGAGCGGGACATCAGCCATTCTTCCGTGGAGCGTAACATCTGCCCGGACGGTACGATCGGGCTTGATTTCGCCCTGATCCGTCTGGCTGGCATGATGGAAAAGCTGGTGATCTATCCGGATCAGATGATTGCCAACATGGAAAGCCTTGGCGGCGTGGTCCATTCCGGCGAAGTTCTGCTGGTTCTGGCCCGTGCCGGTATCTCCCGTGAAGACGCCTACCGGATCGTACAGCGCAACGCCATGGAGACATGGACGAAGCTGGGTAAGCCGGGCTTCCGCACGTTCCGTGAAAATCTGGAGGCCGACCCGGAAGTGTCAGGTCGTGTGAGTGCCGAGGTTCTAGATCGCGCTTTCGATCCGGCCCAGCATCTCAAGCAGATTGATCGTATCTACAGCCGCGTTTTCGGCTAATCTGGACAAATCTGGGCGGGAATAGTTTTCCCGCACTCTCGCGGTTCTGGCTCCGTAATGCTATGGAACCGGAAAACCGTCGCTGGACCAGCCGTTTCCGCATCCCTATGAACCGGGACGGCGCAACGCAGTAAGGATTGCTCATGGCCCGCCGCCGCCAGCTTTACGAAGGCAAAGCCAAGGTTCTTTTTGAAGGGCCAGAGCCCGGAACACTCGTGCAGTATTTCAAGGATGACGCCACCGCCGGAAACGGTGCGAAAAGTGGCATCATCACCGGAAAGGGTGTTCTGAACAACCGCATCAGCGAACACCTGATGATGAAGCTGCATGACATCAACATCCCCACGCACTTCATTCGCCGTCTGAACATGCGTGAGCAGCTGATCCGGGAAGTCGAGATCATTCCTCTGGAAGTTGTGGTCCGCAACGTCGCGGCTGGCTCCATCGCCAAGCGTCTGGGCATTCCTGAGGGAACGCGCCTGCCACGCACCATCATTGAATATTATTACAAGAATGACTCCCTTGGAGACCCGATGGTCTCTGAAGAGCATATTGCCGCATTCGACTGGGCCTCTCCGCAGGACCTGGATGACATGAACACGCTGGCCCTCCGCACCAATGATTTTCTGATGGGAATTTTCATGGGTGTCGGCATCACGCTTGTTGATTTCAAGCTGGAATTCGGCCGTCTGTGGGAAGGCGAGGAGATGCGGATCATCGTCGCTGACGAGATCTCTCCAGACAACTGCCGCCTGTGGGACGCCAAAACCAGCGAGAAGATGGACAAGGACCGGTTCCGCAGGGACATGGGCCGCGTCGAGGAAGCTTATCAGGAAGTCGCACGGCGTCTCGGGATCCTTCCCGAAGCCAGCAATGGAGACCTCAAGGGTCCGGAGGCAGTACAGTGAAGATCCGCGTTTTTGTTTCCCTGAAAGACGGCGTTCTTGATCCTCAGGGCAAGGCTGTTGGCCATGCACTTGAGTCTCTTGGCTTCAAGGGTATCGGCGAAGTCCGTGTGAACCGCGTTGTCGAACTGGACGTTCCTGCAACGGACAAGGCCGAGGCGATCCAGCAGGGTGAAGCCATGGCCCGTGCGCTTCTGGCCAACGAAGTGATCGAGGATTTCAGGGTCGAGGTGGCAGAATGAAGCTTTTCTCCGCAGTTCTTCTGGCAAGCGGCCTTCTGGCCGTAACCGCCGCTCCGGCTCACGCACAACGCGTCTCCAAAGTTTCCGGCAAAGCTCTTGGCAACATGTGCTCTGCCAGCAAGTCCACCGCTCTGTGCGATGCCTATCTCGCAGGCGTGATGGATAGCGAAGTCTGGGCCAAGAAATACGACAGCTATGCGGACGATGCAGGTGCTCCGGTCGCATTCTGCGTTCCGACGGGTGAGACCACCACGCAGGTTCGTGGCAAGCTGATTTCATGGCTGCACGCGCACACTGATGCCCTGACGCAGCCCGGTGGAAAGGCCGTTTATCGTGCTCTGCACGAGGCTTATCCGTGTCATGCCGCAGCATCGGCTCCAGCGGAGGGCCAGAAATGAAGGCCGGTATCGTCGTTTTCCCCGGTACGAACCGGGAGCGCGACATGGTGCATGCCCTGAAGCTGGTCTCAGGCCAGACCCCGAAAATGATCTGGCATCGCGAGACATCTCTCGGTGATCTGGATCTCGTGGTTCTGCCGGGTGGCTTCAGCTTCGGGGACTACCTGCGCAGTGGCGCCATGGCGGCTCATTCCCCCATCCTGCGCGAGGTCAAAGCCTTCGCCGAGAAGGGCGGTCACGTTCTGGGTGTGTGCAATGGCTTCCAGATCCTGACGGAGTCTCATCTTCTGCCGGGTGCGCTGCTTCGGAATGCCGGTCTGCGGTTCCTGTCGCAGGATTGCCACCTGAAGGTCGAGAACGCATCGTCCCCCTTCACGCAGGGGTGGTCATCGGGCGACGTTTTCCGCGCGCCTCTGGCTCATGGGGACGGCAACTACACTGCTTCTGACGAGACGCTCTCACGTCTCGAAGGTGAGGGCCGGGTTGCGTTTCGCTACTGTGGTGCCAAGGGCGAGGTTTCGTGTGATGACCGTCATGTGAACCCCAATGGCAGTGCTCGCTCTATTGCTGGCATCCTGAGCGAAAACGGCCGTGTCTGCGGTCTGATGCCGCACCCGGAAAACCTGACTGACCCGGAAATCGGTGACACCGATGGTGTGCCGCTCTTCAAAGGCCTTGTGGAGGCTCTCGTCGGATGAGTGTGACAATCGACGCCAAACTGGCTCAGTCCTTCGGTCTGACGGTCGAGGAATATGAGAAGGTCCTGACCATCATGGGTCGGACCCCGAGCTTTACGGAGCTTGGAATTTTCTCGGTCATGTGGTCGGAGCACTGCTCCTACAAATCCTCCCGCATCCATCTCAAGACGCTGCCAACCAAGGCTCCATGGGTTATCCATGGGCCAGGTGAGAATGCGGGCGTTGTGGATATCGGCGAAGGTCTGGCTGCTGTCTTCAAGATGGAAAGCCACAACCATCCGTCTTTCATCGAGCCCTATCAGGGCGCTGCGACAGGTGTGGGCGGCATCCTTCGTGACGTCTTCACCATGGGTGCCCGTCCGGTCGCCAATCTGAATGCTCTGCGTTTCGGTGATCCAAAAACACCGGGGACGCGCCGTATTGTTGACGGCGTGGTTCGCGGCGTCGGTGGCTACGGCAACTGCGTTGGCGTTCCGACGGTCGGCGGCGAAGTCAATTTCCACAAGGCCTATGACGGCAATCCGCTCGTCAACGCCATGACGGTTGGCGTGGCCAAGCAGGATAAGATCTTCCTGTCCGCAGCTGCTGGTGTGGGTAATCCGGTCGTGTATGTCGGCTCCAAGACAGGACGTGACGGCATCCATGGTGCCACCATGTCTTCCGCGGAGTTTGACGAAGAGGCCGCATCCAAGCGCCCGACCGTGCAGGTCGGAGACCCGTTCATCGAGAAGCTTCTGATTGAAGCCTGTCTCGAACTGATGGCAACCGATGCGATTGTGGCTATTCAGGACATGGGCGCTGCTGGCCTGACGTCTTCTGCCGTCGAAATGGCAGGCAAGGGCGGCGTTGGCATCGAGATGGATCTTGATGCAGTTCCGCAGCGCGAGCCCAACATGTCCGCCTATGAGATGATGCTGTCTGAGAGCCAGGAGCGGATGCTCATGGTCCTCAAGCCGGAAAGCACCGAACAGGCCCGCGCCATTTTCGAAAAGTGGGAGCTGGATTTCGCTGTTGTCGGACATCTGACCGATACCGGACGCATCACGGTCAAGCACAATGGCGTGATCGAAGCTGACATCGAACTGGCACCGCTGGCCGATGAAGCTCCGATCTACAATCGTCCGACCGTGCCGCTGGAAAAGCCACGCCACATTCAGCCTCCGGCTGATCCGGTGGGTGTTGAGCATGCTCTTCTGACGCTGATTGGTTGCCCGGACCTGGCCTCCCGCGCCTGGGTCTGGAACCAGTATGATGGGTCTGTCGGTGGCAACACGGCGCGTCGTCCTGGTGCGGCTGATGCTGCTGTTGTTCGCGTGGAAGGCACCCGTCTGGGTCTCGCCCTCACGACTGATTGCACACCACGGTATTGTCAGGCGGATCCGAAAGTTGGCGGGGCGCAGGCTGTTGCCGAAGCATGGCGCAACATCACGGCAACAGGTGCGAAGCCGCTTGCCGTGACGGACAACCTGAACTTCGGCAATCCGGAACGTCCGGAAATCATGGCGCAGTTCGCAGAAGCCATCAAAGGCATGGGCGATGCGTGCCGCGCGCTCGATTTCCCGGTCGTGAGTGGCAACGTCTCGCTCTATAACGAGACGCGCTCTCCGACAGGTCTGGCTCAGGCCATTCTTCCGACGCCGGCCATTGGTGCGCTTGGTGTACTGGCAGATGCCTCACGCTCGATTGGACTTGCCATGCCTGATGCGCACGGTCTTGTCCTGATTGGTGAAATCCGTGGCGAACTGGGTCAGTCCCTGTGGCTGCGTGAAATCTGCCACCGGGAAGAGGGCGCTCCACCTCATGTTGATCTCGTGGCCGAACGCCGGAATGGCGATTTTGTCCGCGGTCAGATCGAAGCCGGCGCTGTGACAGCCTGTCATGACATCGCAGATGGCGGCCTTCTGGTCACGATTGCCGAAATGGTCATGGCTGGAGACGTTGGCTGCACGCTAAATCCGCCTCCGTCCAATCTTCCGCTACATGCGTTCTGGTTTGGTGAAGATCAGGCCTGCTATGTCGTGGCAACACCAGATGCCCAGAAGCTTATTGCCGCGGCTGAAAAAGCTCATGTTCCTGCACGCAAGCTGGGTCGCTCTGGCGGCACCTCACTGAACCTTGCTGACGGGATTTCCCTGGAAGCCAGCAGGCTGCGCAAGATCAACGCTGCCTTTTTCCCGAAATTCATGGATGA
The DNA here is from genome assembly GCF_049887835.1 of Gluconobacter sp. NFX36. Classification (NCBI taxonomy): domain Bacteria; kingdom Pseudomonadati; phylum Pseudomonadota; class Alphaproteobacteria; order Acetobacterales; family Acetobacteraceae; genus Gluconobacter; species Gluconobacter sp. NFX36. Next base: position 149,219 of record NZ_JAGEKJ010000005.1, read on the forward strand.
GGAAGTCTGAGTTATGCCGATGAGTGCCGCTGAAATCGAACGCACGATTCTTGCAGCAATCCCGGATGCTGAAATTACGATCCAGGACCTTGCTGGAGACGGCGATCATTATGCCTGCACGGTCGTCAGTGAAGCCTTTCAGGGGCTTTCGCGTGTACGACAGCACAAACTGGTTTATGATGCGTTCGGAAGCCGAATGGGCACAGAGCTTCACGCAATGGCTCTCAAAACCCTGACCCCTTGAACTGCGAGGGAATCATTCCCTTCTGAAGTGACTGCTGACAGTGGGAGAGGGGCTGCCCCCCTCTCTTCTGCCCATAAGAGGAAAACCTAATGTCCGAGACCGTGTTCCAGCACATCCAGAACCTGATCGACGCAAACCCGGTCATGTTGTTCATGAAGGGTGACAAGCTCTTCCCACAGTGCGGCTTCTCTGCACGCGTTGTGCAGATCCTGACGCATCTTGGTGTTCCGTTCGAGACCTGCAACATTCTTGAAAGCGCTGAACTCCGTCAGGGCATCAAGGATTTCTCCCAGTGGCCGACCGTTCCTCAGCTCTACGTCAAGGGTGAGTTCGTCGGTGGCTGCGATATCGTCACGGACATGTACCAGAGCGGCGAACTTGAAACGCTGCTGACTGAAAAGGGAATCGCTACGGCAAATGCCTGATCTGTTAATTCCGGCCTGTAAAATGGCCGGAATTCAACACTCTGCAAGGTCTGCGACCGCCACAATTCAGCCATGTTGCGCCCAAAAATGGCAAGACCTTGATTTTTTCTAAAACTTACCCAAACGGGGTTGTCGAACTCTGCGTTTACGTCATACGGTGAACTCATCAGAACAGGGATGGGATCACATCAATGGCGCGACAGTGGGCTGGCCGAATTGCTCTCGGCATTATGGGAGTTGGACTTTGCATGGGAGCCGGAAAAGCTCATGCCCGTGCAGCCATTACCGATTTTGAAGCCAGCAAGCTGACATTCGACGCTCTGACGGCCACGCCAGTCTATCACCGCCCTGTTGTTCATTTCGCTCGCCACTCTGCAAGCCACTCCGTGGCATGGAGCGGGCATCGCGCTGTGATCCGGAACGTGGCTTACCGTCCGCATGCTTCTGTTGCGACGGCAGCTCATCGTCATACACGCAGCCGCCGTACCTGATCTTTATGTGAGGCGTAGCGCATCCATGATGCGTCTCGCCTGTCCCGTGTGATCGACGACAATAACGTCGAATCGCGTATTGGGGCGACACCATTCGGGTCTGGTTTCCAGAATATAACCGAATGACGCCATCAGGCGTTCTGCCTGACGAGAAGCCAGAGCCTCTGCGCCATCTCGAAGCGTAGAGCGGCTTTTGACTTCCACCCCAATGATCCAGTTCTCATCCGCGACCAGAAGATCAATCTCGCCATAGGGTGTTCTGAGCCTCTGAGCCAGAATGTCCAGCCCTGCCTCCACCATATGGCGTTTAGCGATCTCCTCGGCGTTCAGGCCACCGTAATATGCCTGAACGCCTTTCGCGCGACGGTTAATCAGTGCTCTTCTTTCAGAAGGCGGGCAGCATCAATCGCAAAATACGTCAGGATGCCGTTACAGCCAGCACGCTTGAAAGCGATCAGACTTTCCATGATGGTACGATCCCGCTCAAGCCAGCCATTCTGAATAGCGCCAGCCAACATCGCGTATTCACCTGACACTTGGTAGGCAAAGGTCGGCACCGAGAAACGGTCACGAATACGGCGAATAATGTCCAGATAGGGCATTCCCGGCTTGACCATAATCATATCGGCCCCTTCACGAATATCCTGCTCAACTTCACGCAGAGCTTCATCCGAATTGGCCGGGTCCATCTGGTAGGTTTTCTTGTCACCCGTCAGAAGGCCACCCGATCCCAGCGCATCACGGAAAGGACCGTAGAAAGCGGAAGCATATTTTGCCGTGTAGGCCATGATGCGGACGGTCTCGAAGCCGTTGGCATCAAGCGTCTCGCGGATTGCCTGCACACGACCATCCATCATGTCAGACGGCGCAATAATATCGTTTCCAGCGCGGGCCTGATTGAGCGCCTGCTGCCGCAGGATCTCGACAGACTCGTCATTCAGAATGCGGCCATCCTTGATAACACCGTCATGGCCGTGATCCGTGTAGGGATCGAGCGCCACGTCACCGATGACACCAAGCTCCGGAAAGGCTTCCTTGATGACGCGGGATGCGCGGCACATCAGATTGTCCGGGTTCAAGGCTTCAGTACCCGTTGCATCACGCAGTTCGACTGGCGTGATCGGGAAGATGGCAACAGCCGGAATACCAAGTTCAACAGCCGGGCGGACATGTTCTACCAGATTGTCGAGGCTGACGCGCTCAACACCAGGCATGGAGGACACTTTCTGGCGCTGATTTTCGCCTTCACAAACGAAAATCGGCCAGATCAGGTCATCGACGTGCAGTCGATTTTCCTGAACCAGCCGACGTGTAAAGGCATCGTGGCGATTACGCCGCGGGCGGAAGAGGGGGAATGATGCATTCGTCATGCCCCCGATCATGCTCCTATATTTTTGATCTGGAAAGCAGGCTGTGACGTACTCCGTAACAGAAATAGATTGCCAACCCGATCACGAGCCATACCACCAGCCGAACCCAGGTCAGCAGGTCCAGAGACACCATGACGGCACCGCAGGACAGCACGCCCAGAACCGGAATGATCGGGCCACCTGGCACACGAAAGAGACGTGGCGCCTGAGGTTCCCGCATCCGCAAAAGCGGAACGCCAACGCAGACGATGATGAATGCAAGCAGGGTTCCAATGGATGTCATGTTGCCCAATTCACCAATAGGCAACACGGCTGTCAGAACACTTGTCAGCGCAGCAAAACAGAGATGGGAGGTCCACGGCGTATGGGTGCGTGTGTTCAGCTTCGCAAAAACTTTCGGAAGCAGGCCGTCATGTGACATCGCCAGAAATACGCGTGCCTGCCCTAGAAGCAGCCCAAACAGAACAGAAACATACCCGACAGTAATCCCCAGCTTCACAAGACTGGCGAGCCAGGGCGCACCCGCAGCATCAATCGCGGTTGCAACCGGGCTTGGATCATTCGCCATGCCTTTATAGTTCACAACGCCCGTCAGAACCGCCGAGAACACAGCATAGACGACACCACAGATCAGCAGGCTTCCTATAATCCCCACGGGAATGTCCCGAGCCGGGTTTTTGCTGTCCTGCGCGGTAGTGGAGACGATATCGAATCCCAGATAGGCAAAGAAGGCCATCCCCGCGGCACGCATCACGCCAGAGAAGCCAAAATGCCCGAAGGTGCCATCGTTTGGTGGGATATAGGGATGGTAATTGGCCAGCTTGATATGCGGAATGCAGAACACCAGCACCAACGCAATCACTGTCAACTTTATCACCACGATGGCATTGTTCACGGCAGCGGACTGGCTGACACCGCGCATCAGCAACGCCGTCACGACCCAGATAGCCAGAACCGCTGGGAAATTGAACCAGGCGCTGACGACTGACCCGTCCGAAAGTGTCACGGGCGTCATGGGCGTAGCCAGAAGCCTCGGATCAATCGTGATTCCCCAACCCGAGAGCAAGGAGGCCACATAGCCGGACCAGCTTGAGGCGACAGCAGCAGCCCCCACTGTATATTCCAGCACAAGATCCCAGCCGATGATCCAGGCGATCAACTCCCCCATGGATGCATAGGCATAAGAATACGCCGACCCGCCCGACGGGATCATACCAGCCAGTTCGCCGTAACAGAGGCCGGCAAAGCCACAGGCGAGGGCAGCAATAAGATAGGACAGCGTGACGGCAGGGCCTGCATTTTGGCCTGCTGCAACGCCTGTCAGCGAGAACAGGCCAGCACCAATGGTCACACCGACGCCAAGTGCGATCAGATGCCAGGGGCCAAGAACACGTTTCAGGCCTGTATTGTCAGACGCAGCGGAAGACACAGGCTTGGTCCGCCAGAGCGGATTGGTCATGAAAGATCCTCGTTGGAAACACGGATTGTTTTTGCCGACGCGCGCATTCTGCGGTAGTGACGGGGCGAACTCACCCTGGAGAATGGACCACGATGTCGGAACACGCCAGCCAGTCCACGCTGAATCCTTTTTTCCACGCGCCTCTGAAAGAGGCTGATGCCGAAGTTGCCGCAATTCTGAATGACGAACTGACCCGTCAGCAGGATGGTATCGAGCTGATCGCGTCCGAGAACATGGCCTCTTTTGCCGTGATGGAAGCGCAGGGCTCTGTTCTGACCAACAAGTACGCTGAAGGCCTTCCGGGCAAGCGCTACTATGGTGGCTGCGTTGACGTGGACCGCGTTGAAACCCTCGCCATCGAACGCCTTAAAAAGCTGTTCGGCGCAGAATTTGCAAACGTGCAGCCTCATTCCGGCGCCAATGCCAATCAGGCAGCCTTCATGGCAATGGCAAAGCCGGGCGACACCATTCTGGGTCTGAGCCTCGCGGCTGGCGGACATCTGACCCACGGTGCAGCTCCGAACTATTCCGGCAAATGGTTTAACGCCGTTCAGTATGGTGTGCGCGCGCAGGACGGCCTGATCGATTACGATCAGATGGAAGAGCTTGCCCGCGAGCACAAGCCGAAAATCATCGTCGCCGGCAGCTCCGCCTATCCGCGCGTCATCGATTTCCCGCGCTTCCGGAAGATCGCTGACGAAGTTGGTGCTTATCTGATGGTGGACATGGCGCATTTTGCCGGTCTGGTCGCAGCTGGCCTGTATCCGAGCCCGCTTCCGTACGCGGACATCGTGACGTCCACGACCCACAAGACGCTACGCGGCCCCCGTGGTGGCATCATCCTGACGAACAGCGCAGAGCTGGCCAAGAAGGTTAACTCTGCCGTATTCCCGGGTCTTCAGGGCGGCCCACTGATGCATGTCATCGCTGGTAAGGCCGTAGCTTTCGGTGAGGCTCTGAAGGATGATTTCCGCGACTATCAGAAGCGCGTTGTCGCCAATGCCAAGGCACTGGCAGATGAACTTCAGCTACGTGGATTCGACATCGTGACGGGTGGCACGGACAGCCATCTAGTGCTGGTTGATCTTCGCCCCAAGAAGGTAACGGGCAAGCTTGCGGAAGAGATTCTAGAGCGCGCTGGCATCACGGCCAACAAAAACGCCATTCCATTCGATCCGGAAAAGCCGTTCGTCACGTCCGGCATTCGTCTGGGCAGCCCAGCTGCAACGGCACGTGGTTTCGGTGAAGAAGAATTCCGCACCATTGCCCGCATGATGGACGAAGTTCTGACGGCAGCTCTGGAAGAGGGCGACGTCAATGACACGACCAACCGTGTCCATGAAGAAGTGAAGGCGCTCTGCCGTCGCTTCCCGATCTATGATCGCGCTTCCGCCTAAGCGTTGAGGTGGACTGCGGTGCGTCTCGCCAGGCGCACCGCAAGCTGCCCCAGTCTGGGGCGCAAATTCGGGACGATCAGTAAACACTTGTCATAAGGTGTGCAGATCAGATCATGACCGTCCCTAGCAATAACGGTTCCCGCATTCGGGATGCAGGTATTGCCAACCCATGGCTCCACAAATCTAAAGTCTGCGCTTCGCGCCAGAACATTATCCGTCACGACGGCCATCTCTGCGGGCTGCTTCGTATCCGTTTCGCGTCCCTGAAAATGAATCCGCATCGCGTCTTTCAGAAAACGCTCGGAAACCTTCACCATCATATCCACGGTTTCTGGTCGCCAGTGCAGACCGGCTTCCAGAAGGCAGGCACGGCCGGTCCCTCCAACCGCCATAAATCGGGAATACTCGACGAGACGGGAGCCACCTTGATGCCCCAGATCCGTCACAACCAACGCTGCAGGCTGCTCTTCGGAAGCCAGAACACAGGCAAAATCACTGGAGCGCCGTCGCGGAGGCACAATAAAGACGGGCTCAGACGGCCATAGTGTAGAATGAAGATCCAGCAGCAGGTCCGCACGTTCAATAAAAGGTAAAATTTGTCGAGCTCGATCCAGTTCACTGGACCGTTCACTACTGTTCAGTCGTGACGGATGCCAAAGACGGTTCAGATCCTCGGTCAGATACCGAGAGGCCATCGGCGCGGTTGAATCGAAGCAACCAAATGCTGTCAGATTCGCAAGAATCAGAGTTAGTCGTCCGACGCGCGGAACCGGGTTGTTTCGACGAAGGGTTTCGAGAGCGTGGCCGCCTGCATATTCGTTACCGTGTACCATGCCGACAATGACAAGGTCCGGGCCGTTCAAACCGGAATCAAAAATCTGTACACCAGGAATGCCAGAGGCCGTATTACGCCAGGCAGAAAGGTCCGGAGCCTTCAGACACAAATCCAGAGGATAAACCGGACGGCCACATCCAGGCAGGTCTTCCGTCAAGCGAGGCTGACGGACCCTGATCGGATGATGTCTCTGACCAGCCTTGCAACTCATGCTGTTCCGCTCACCCTCCGTGCAAAGTCCCGCAGTGCTTTCCCACAACGCTCCAGTTGTTCTCTGGCAATAAATTCATCCGGTCGATGAGCCTGCGCGATGTCGCCCGGTCCACAGACAATGCTGTCCATCCCACCCCTTTGATAGATGCCAGCTTCGGTGCCGTAGGAAACCACGCCAGGAGTGTTTCGACCAGTGATCTGACAGGTCATCTCAGTCAGAGGATGATCCGCAGGTAATGCGAGAGGAGGGAGGTCTACCAACTGGAGATAGCTGATACCGCCCTCGGGATTGTCCTTTCTAAGATCCTCATCCAGAGGCGCCAGAGCCTCCTTAAGCTTCTCAAACTCTTCGGCGCCTTCATCGCCCGGTACGTTTCGCCACTCCACGTCGAACTGCGCCTGTTCGGGGATGATATTAAGGATACTCCCTCCTGAAGCCAACCCGACCTGCATGGTGGTGTAAGAAGGGGTGAAACCCTCAATTTTACGGCCTTTAAGAGCGAACCAGTCAGCTTCATCTGCACATAAAGCAATAGCCCGTCCCATCGCATGCAGTGCGTTTCGACCAGCTTCCGGAAGGGAGGAGTGACCGGGCTTTCCCTTCAGTTGGACGCGAACAGCAAAACGACCCTTATGGGCAATCACAGGGCTCATCATGGTCGGCTCGCCGACGACACAAAGCTTAGGCAGACGGCCGGCACGACGGATATCCGCAATCAGATATCGTGCGCCATCGCAGGTAATTTCTTCATCACACGTGAAGAGGAGATGAACCGGCTTGGGAAGCTCCATGACCTTGAGATCAGGAACAGCGGCCAGCATACAGGCTACATATCCCTTCATGTCTGCAGCACCACGCCCGTAAAGCAGCCCATTCTCCTCACGAAGAACAAACGGATCAGAGGACCAGTCCTGCCCATCAACAGGAACGCAGTCCACATGCCCTGCGAACGCTATGCCACCAGCAGTCTGCGGGCCGATGATGGCATGAAGATTCCATTTCCCCTCATCTCCACCCGGATAACGAACGAAAGAGACCTCATGGAACACGAGGTATGCCTCAATCCATTCGATGATCGGCAGGTTGGACCGGCTGCTCGTTGTATCAAACGATATCAATGCCGAAAGAATCGTTTCCAAGGTGAGGGAAATGGGTCGCTGATCCGTCATAGATTGTACTGTAAGCACGTTCCTCATCTCTCACCATAGGCACTTTGAAAGGGGAGAGGATGACGATGTGTGCGCCCGCAACATGTTGTAAAAAATGAGACACGAAAATTGTGGTTTTAGTTTCCAACAATTTCCGACTCTTTCCAAAAACGCCTTGAAGGAACTTCTGTGAGTCGCAGTGCGGGCCTCTCTATTTTTCACAGAATGTGGCGAAAACTTCCCCAGCAACAGAGACGGCGTTTCTTTGCGTGGGCAACAGCGGGCGTGACGCCCGGCGTCAAAGCCAGTTACCCTCGACACGCCGCTGGTGTCATCATCGCAGGTGAATTCAGTCGAGGCTCCGGTCTGGGAGAGGGGGCACGCCTTATGGTGGCAGCTCTTCGCAAACTCGGCATTCTCTGTGCCACATGGGACATTGAGACACACCGACTGGATGGAGACTCTGTCGGTCCTGGCGCACCGCTGATCGTACATGTGAACGCACCGATGTTTCCCGCCGTATTGCTCAGAATGCCGCGTACACTCCGAACCGGGCGAAAAATTATTGGTTACTGGGCCTGGGAGCTTCCGGTCGTGCCTGACACATGGACGCACGCACGGCGGCATGTTCATGAAATCTGGGCGCCATCCCGCTTCACGGCTGATGCACTGGTTTCGCTGGGGCGTCCGGTAAGGGTTGTGGAACATCCCGTAGGCCTTGTGGGACAGGCCCCCTCTACACGAGATAGGGCATTCTTCGGATTACCAGAAAAAGCCGTTACGGTTCTTGTCTCGTTCAATCTGGCGTCCAGCATGGTGCGCAAAAACCCGATTGATACGATTGCTGCGTTCCGTGAAGCATTCGGAGATCGTCAGGACAGGGTTCTGATTCTGAAAATCAGCCATATAGACCATTACCCTGAGGATATGGCCGCCATTCGGAGCGCCGTTAACGGCGCTTCCAATATCCAGATAGAGACACATCTTTACAACGGGGCCGATCGCCTAGCCCTGATGCGATGCTGCGATATCGTGCTGTCCCTGCATCGCAGTGAAGGTTTCGGCCTTGTCGTGGCCGAAGCGATGGCTCTGGGGCGATGCGTGATTGCAACCGACTGGTCTGCCACAGCAGAATTTATGGACAGCACCTGCGGGCTTCCTGTCGATTACAACCTCATCCCCGCCCATGACCCCCGAGGCGTGCTGGACATGCCGCAGACATGCTGGGCGCTCCCGGACAGACAAGCGGCTGTACAAGCCCTTCGTCTGGCAGCGGACCATCCTGATCTTCGGGCTCGCCTTGGAACTGCGGCTCAGGAACGCGTTGCAAAGCATCTTGACGGAACCAGCCTTCTGAAAGCCATCCACGCGGCAGGAGTTGAAGCGTGGCGATAAAGACTGTCCTTGTCTGGCAATGGGGCAAAAGAGGAGCAGGACCACGCATTGCGGTCGACCTCGCCAATGGGCTGACAGCGTTACCAGACGTCTCCGTGAGATTGTGCCTGTCAGAAGAAGCAGAGATTCTTCACAGCTATCATGCTCCACAGGATGCTCTGATGCTCTGATGCTCAAAGCCTACAGATCCGCCTTTGGGCTGTTCGGCAGGTTTCTTCAGGCCCCACTGATCATCTCAAAGCTGTTCCTGCTGATGCTTCGGAACAAGCCCGACGTCGCCATCTGCGCGATGCCAGCCCCGCTTGATGTTCTGATGGCTCATGCTCTCCGCAGAGCAGACGTCAAGGTCGTGACAATTGTTCATGACGCCAGGACACATCCGGGAGACGGTTATCCGTTTCAGATGTTTCTGCAAAAGGCGCTTATCAGCCAGTCGTCCCTTCTGGTGACTTTCAGCCAGCACGTTGCCACGGTGCTGTCGGGGGATGCCATCTGTCGCGGGAAACCCGTAGTCTCCCTGTTACATCCACCCTTCGTGGGAACAGAGGCACCTCTGCCTTTCAGTCATGGCGAAAAACCCAGACTGCTGATGTTCGGGCGCTTGCTCCCCTACAAGGGTCTTGACCTTCTGGCCGACGCCCTCCCTCAACTCGAAATCGCAGTAGATTGCAGAGTGATCGGAAGAGGCCCTCAAAGCCCGGAGCTGCTTCGTTTATCTGGAATGAAGGGCGTAATCGTCGAAAACCGGTGGGTTCCGGAAGACGAACTGTCACAACTGATTGCCTGGGCAGACGTACTGCTTCTTCCCTACCGGGAAGCATCGCAAAGCGGTGTCGGCGCCATGGCCATTGCGGGCGGGCGGTATGTGGTGGCTACTAATGTTGGCGGACTGTCTGAACAGTTCTCCGAACATTCCCAGGCCATGCTCTGCGAGCCTGACCCAGCGTCCATCGCAAGAACCATCGCTCAACTTCTCAACGCTCCACCCCCTGTCGCCCCGGTCCCTGACAGCGCTAAAGCATGGCAGGACCTGGGGCAGAAAATCCTCAGTGTCGCGGGTTAAGTATCGAGAGCGTCTTCCGTTGCAATGCGGATGCGATAGCCAATGTGCTTCTCGATATCACGAAGGGACAGGCGTTCGTCGATATTGATGAGCGAGAAGGCGGCCCCCTTCTTGCCAGCACGGGCTGTACGCCCAATGCGGTGAACATAAGCTTCCGGCGTCTCGGGCATATCCATGTTGATCACGAGATCCACATCGGAAATATCCAGCCCCCGGGACGCAATATCCGTCGTGACCAACACTGGAACGCGCCCCTGACGAAACAGATCCAGCGCCTTGTTTCGCGCGCCCTGCGTCCGATCTCCGTGCAGGGTTTCAGACTTGATGTCGTGCTTGCGCAGAACCCTCGCCAATAGATCAACATTCGCCTTCGTGCGGGTAAACACCATACTCCGCCCCGGAGAACGCTCCAGAATACGAGCTACCGTCTCAGGCTTGTCTTCCTTTTCCACGAACATCGCACGCTGGCGGATCTTCTTGGGCGTGAACGTCTCTGCAGCCACCTCAACCCGAACAGGATCACGCGTCACACGCTTGGCCAGATCCATGACTGGCTCCGGCAGCGTAGCGGAGCAGAAAACCGTCTGGGGCGGAACATCCGGGAAATAAGGCGTCAGAGCCGTCATGCTCTCGGAGAAATCTTCATCCAGAAGACGGTCAGCCTCATCCAGAACGAGATAGCTCAGGTACTCCAAAACCAGATCACCCTGCATCACAAGATCCAGCAAACGACCATGCGTCGCGACAACGATGTCAACGCCATCGACAATGGAACGAACCTGCTGTTCACGTGATGTTCCGCCACAGATCACACGCGTCTTCAGGGACAGGCGACGCCCTAACTGACGGCAGACCGAAGCCGTCTGCGCAGCCAGTTCACGCGTTGGCTCCAGAATCAGAGCACGCGGGCCGGGAGCACTTTCACCCTGTGAGAGGATCTGAAGCATGGGAAGGACAAAAGCAGCCGTTTTGCCGCTGCCCGTCTGGGATGCCACAAGAACATCGCGCCCCTTCAGCAAAGGCGGGATGGCCTGAACCTGAATCGTGCTGGGCCGCTTGTGCCCCACCTGTTCCAATGTGGCGAGAAGAGGCGGGATCAGCCCAAAAGCGGCAAAGCCGTCAGGAGTGTCAGTCGAGGGTGTTTCTGGCATCGTCATATGCGCTTCTTGCCAAATTTCTTCCGTTTCGGGAAATAGCTCTTTTTTCAGGAGGCCCGCCATGAAGGCAACAATCATCGCAGAAGACTTCGCCGGCATGCGGGCACAGGGGGCAGGGCTGGCCGAAAAGGCAGGTCTTGAGTGGGAGTTCCGGCCCGTTCTGATCCGCAAACCCTGGGGCCACTTTCCAGCCCGCTACTGGCCTTCTCCTTTGAAACGGATTGCTCCGATCAGCATTTCGCCTGATAGCCGCCTCATTATCAGCATTGGCGGAACGGGCGGGATTGTCGGGGCTGCTGTTGCCAGACGGGAAGGGCTACCGGTCGTCCAGATCCAGAACCCGAGAACAGCGCTGGCCAAGTTCGATCTTGTGATTGCGAACACCCATGATGGCATCATCGGCGAGAATGTTTTGATTTCTCGCAATGCGCTTCATCCCGTAACGCCGCACAAGCTGGAGGTCGCACGCGCCGCGTGGGAAGGCCGCCTGAAACTGGATAACAGACCACTCCTGTCCATCCTGATCGGCGGAACGAATGGACGTTTTTCTCTTGGAGCCGCCGAAGCAGCAGAAATGGCTGATGGACTGATCGCTTTCGCCAGCCGCACCGGGATGCAGGCCGTTCTGACACCATCCCGCAGAACGGATGACGCCGCGCTGGCTGTTCTGAAAGAAAAGCTCATCCCGGCGGGAATACGGATTCTGGAAGGGCAGGGCAACGATAACCCCTATCTGGGAATGCTGGCCTGCGCGGACGTCATTGCCGTCACGACAGACAGTGTCTCAATGATTTCGGAGGCCGCGGCGACGACCGCTCCGGTCATGATCCTGCCGCTGCCCGGCAAGTCCACCCGGATTGGGAGGTTTATCGAAACCCTTCAGGACGCCGGGCGTATCCGGCCCTTCAGCCCCGACCTTGAACCCTGGTCCGTCCACCCGCTTGACGACACCCCTGCTACGGCGAGAGAAATGCGCCAACGACTGAAGCTCTGAAAGGGCCCTCTATGCTCGATATCCGCACGTTCGGTCCACAGGGTGGCAATGTGCTCTACAAGGCGCTGGCCCACCCGCTTGCCGCCGAGGCACTGACGCGGATGGAGCAGGACTTCGCCGGGCAGACGATCGCCATTTACGATCCCGAAGATACGGTCCGGACGCTGGTGGCCCTTTATCCTGGTCTGCGCCCCTCTGTCGTTCTGGTTCATGATACGGAACAGGTCGGGCAGCCGGACGGATTTGGCGGCACGCGAAAAGCCCTCGTGGACCTGCCACATGTGGATGCAGATATCATCCTCGCGCTGTCCTTCGACGATGCAAAAATGCGCGGCCGGTTAGGGTCTCTCCTGAACGGGCGTTACCTTTACACCCTCGCGCCTGCACGCCTGCCAGACGACATGATCGTTCGTGGCCGCCCATATCTCGACAAGCTCAATTTTGCGACGAATTTTGCATTCTTCCGCGACGATGACCGTTTCTCCACGCGGATCGTCACAGCGAACTACTGGTCCAATTACGGCGCGCAGAACCTGCGTTACTGGCTGCGTCTCTATGACGGAACAGGAAAGATTATCGCGCAGTGGGAACAGCCCGTTGAACACGTCGGCGCTGGCATCACCATCGACAGTGCGGATGTTCGTAAACGCTTTGGTCTTCCTGCCTTCATGGGGCAGTTGTTCATCCACGTCATTGGTGCCCGTGGCCATGACGTCGTGAAATATGCGCTCGACGTGTGGGGCAAGAACGGCGATCCGAGCCTCTCAGTCACACATGACGCCAACGCCTGGCCGTCCGTGCGCTATGCGACGCTTCCCGCTCCCGAAGCCGACGAAACTCTCACGGTCTGGGTGCAAAACAGCCACGCCACGACCATTCCCGCTGGTGCCATTACGTTCAACCCAATGGGCGTGGACGGTCATCGAGGCGTGAATCGTGCGATCGGGCCATTTGAGACGTTGGCCGTTAATGTCGGGGCACTTTTTCCGGATCTGGCTTGGCCAGCGCAGCTTGAAATGCGGTCTGGTCGCCATCTTGTGCGTCCCCGCTATGAAATCGAGCAACGTGGCCGTACGCGTATCGCGCATCTAAACGTCGAGCGGGACAATATCCGTCCAGACCCGGCTATCCGGAACTTTGCACCGTCGCTGGGCCGTGGGTTCCTTCTGCCATTCCCCATTCTGGACCCGGCGACGTTCGAGAGCTTCGTTCAGCCCAACCCGATGTCCGAAGCTCTGGAAACACTCCCCGTTAGGCTCGATATTTTCGATGAGGCTGGCCAGCCCGTCGGCTCGCATTTCCTCGGAAATCTGCCTCGCGACCATTCCACGGCGATTGCCCTGCATGACCTGACCGATCGTCCGGGCCACGCTGATCTGGTCTATGATTTTCGCGATGGCGGGGAGGCGGATGGCTGGCTTCACGCGCTGATGCGCTATCGTAACCGAGACACGGATCATGCCGCCGAGACCAGCTTTGGCGCCCACATCTTCAACACGTTAATGACATGGCGCTCCGAGCCACAGTCCTATTCCGGACCACCGCCGGGCCTGACAACACGCCTGTTCCTGAAGCTTGGCCATGATGCACTGCGGAGTTTCTGCTGCCTGATCCATCCGGCCTCCATCGAAGGCACCAGTGCGTCCGAGACGGTTCTGCTGCTTCATGCCGCAGATGGCAGCCTCATCGCGGAGACCACCATCCACATTCAGCCGTCAGGTTCTTTCATGGTCCGTCCACATGACCTGTTCGAAGGCGCGCATCTGGAGCGGGCTGGCGTTGGCGGATATGTTCTGATCCGCGATCTGACGTGCCGACTGTTCGGCTATCATGGCCTCGAAAATGGCGAGGGCGGCTTCTCTCTCGATCACATGTTCGGGTTCTGAACCAGCACCCGCCGCCGGAACCGGGAGGCAACTTCCAGGTCCAGCAGGAGGGCAATTGGGCGGGAGAAGAAACGGGATACCGCTTCTCCCAATCCCCAGATCAGTACCAGACAGATCGGATAGACGATCCAGCCCATACTTTGTGACCAGTGGTTGTGTTTCCAGATCCGCACAGCCGCCATGACAACGAACATGTGTGTCAAATAAACCTCATAGGACAACTGCCCCATTCGGCGAACCAACCAGCTTCCTGCGCCTCCTTCGAAAGACCTCCAGCCGCAGGCCAGTACCAGCATGGCAATCCCGGCGTAAAAGATAGCGATCAGGCCATTCGGGAGCAGGCGCCACCAAGACATGGGGCCCCACATCTCCGCCAGCATCATGACTAAGCCGACAGCACCCATGACAACAGGCCAACGCCCCTTGGGTCGGTAGTTGGCAGCAACAATCGCCATGAGGACGCCCATTGCGATGGTTCCGACGCCCGTCAGCGTTGCCTGTTCGCGCCAGATTTCGTTGCCATGCAATGTTGCCCTGTAGATCGGCACGATGATGGCGAGAGCAACGAGAACTCCAACCCGGATACGGGCGCTGAGGCGGCAGAAGAACGGGAAAAAGAGATAGAACAGTTCTTCAATCGAAAGGGACCAGAGCACCGTCCAACCTGCCACGCTCCAGCCATGCCGTGCCTGCCAGACATTGAAGTACAAACCGAACGCAGCCAGTGTCGCACCAGAAAAACTCTGGCCCGGCTTCACGAAGCGGTAATCCTCGAAACCGATATAGTCGAGCAGCCCCAACACCGTGACGAGTGCTACAAGGCAGGGCAGGATGCGTGCGGCCCGATGAGCAAGGAAGGGCAGAGGCTGGATCTGATCCAGTGCTCCAAATCGCTGAAGGACGCGCGATGCAATCAGAAAGCCCGACAGCACAAAGAAGATGCTGACAGCTTCGCCACCATTGTAGTTCATGCCAACCAAAAGCCAGTGCGGAAGGAAATCACCCAAGGCCGTGTGTACAAGGGGAATGCGGATCCCGAGATGGTTTCCAAGCACCGGAAGGATTGCAGCGCCGCGCATACAATCCAGAGCCGCATTCCGTTTCATTGCCATTCCCTGTCAGACAAAATGTTTCTGGAGGGGCAATGAGTTCAAAGAAAGGCGAGCACGTGGCGAAAAAAGCGTCTTGTCAGAGAGTTGGCCCGCTGATAAAAGCCCGTCCATCGAATGGGCGCGTAGCTCAGCGGTAGAGCACTCCCTTCACACGGGAGGGGTCACAGGTTCAATCCCTGTCGTGCCCACCATTCGAATTCTCCTAAAGTCCGTAGTAATTTTTAGAACATACTCTTCTGATCTATATTTACAGATCATGTATTGTTTAAAGTGACGGCATATATCGCTCCGTTTATAAAATTTTATGTTTCAAATACTTCCAAATGTAATAGAAAATTCAATTTTCTCCCAAACTTTCTGTATTTTCTAAAAATTCGTTTCTTTTTGTTTTAATATTGCCCTGATTCAGCTTTCCCACTCCAGCGTTATTATCCGCAGGAGGACCATATGAATAAAGTCGTTAAAATCGGTACGGTTATCGGACTATCTCTCGCTCTTTCCGCCTGTTGGGGGCCGGGGCCAGGTGATATGGGCTACAGCGGCTATCATGATCATCATGAAGGTAGCATGGGTGGGCCCGACAATTATAATCAAGGTGATGGCAGAGGCGGCCAAAGTGACAACATGGGCAATGGCGGCTCAGGCGACAGAATGTGATTTTAGGAGCCCGGCTCAAGCCGGGTTTTCTTTTACCCTCAAAGTCAGCTTTTTCAAGAATCGCAATCTGAGCCGTACTGTACAAAAAATCCGATCAAGCCTAGCCTGACAGTAGCATCAAGCAAGCCGGGAACGGCCTTCTTGAAACAATATTTTCCAATGATGAATGAGGCTGGGCAATGCGGCATAGCTGAATTATCTGGCTCAAAATCTTATGGTTTATTCCAGTCTGGCGGACTGGATCTTTTGCTGAACGGCTGGATTTTCCGATTATGACTTCGCCATATGGGCCTGGGCTACGTCATTCTTATGTCGAGGACGTCTACGCCTTTCTGATCGGCTGCTCCCTGATCGTCATGGGACTGATGTGCCTTCACAAGGCGGGTCTTGTCACGGGAGGTGTTGCAGGCATTGCCCTGCTACTGTCTTATCTTCTACCTGTGACACCAGGAAATCTGTTTACAGCCATCAATATCCCATTTCTTCTGTTTGCCATCCGGGCAATGGGGCCGCAATTCGCGCTAAAGACAACGATAGCGAGCTTTGGCATTACAGCACTTGCCCGCCTGATCCCCAGCGTCATGACGCTTTCTTCCATTCAGCCTCTCTTTGCAGCTCTGTTTGGAGGAACCGTGATTGGTATGGGAATTTTGTCTCTGGCACGCCATCAAGCGGGCGTCGGCGGGACAGGCGTTATTACGCTCTGGCTTCAGAAAAGCCGCGGCTTCAATGCCGGTCGGGTGCAAATCATGATTGATGCTGCCATTCTGGCTACATCCGCATTCTTCCTGCCATGGGAAAAAGCATTGCTCTCTGCCGTAAGTGCCATAGCCATGAGCAGTGTTCTCATGGTCTTTCACAGGCCCGGCCGCTACATTGGGCATTAGAAAAAACTGGTTTTTCAGGAAAGATGAACAGCAGGGCGCTCCTGTTTCTCCAATACGGTCGATGAGAGTGCCACCCGATTTCGTCCGTTGGCTTTAGCCTGATAGAGGGCCACATCTGCCTGGGCCAACAGAGCGCGAAACTTCACATCATCCGTAAACAGCTGGAACGCAACACCAATACTGACAGTCATATGAATGAATGTATCCCCGTTTACCGGGATGAGAATTTTCTCAACAGACAATCGGATCTTTTCAGCCAGACAGGTCGCTTCTTCACCCCTTTCAACTGAAATGGTAATCGCAAACTCTTCCCCCCCTAAACGACCACAAATCTGATCATCAGACAAAATATCCGAAATTGCTTTTGCAACGGCTTCCAGAGTGTTATCGCCCACAAAATGACCGTATGTATCGTTAATCCTTTTGAACTGATCAATATCCAACATCAGGACAGCAATTCCTAACGCAGATTTTTTTCTTTTACTCTCAATAAAGGACTGACTTTGCTCAAGGTACGCCTGACGACTGAGAACTTTTGTCAGACTGTCCCAGGTAATTGATTGATTGAGGCGATCCACCAAAGCTCGCTGTGTTGTCATGATCGCAGTAACTGTTAACGGACCAAGAACCAGAAAAGATAATCCCAGGCGGAAAGAAACAATGCCACCAAGATGCGGATACATCTGACCAAAGTTCAGAAATCCGGCCTCGACGATCCCCATTACCGCGACGTTGAAAATCAGGACGATCAGACACAGCGGTAAAACCGTGTAACTCAAGGCACACCAAAGAAGAGCAGGAACCGGGAAGGCTATGGCTCCCGGACCGCCCGTAATCGTTGCCAGAACAACGGATATGACCAAACTTGTCACCGGTGCGATATTCATCTTTCGCAGAGCGAAAATCTGACGCCATTGATAAAAGGTCTGTCTGGAGAACCATTCCCGCCCTGAAAAACATACGGGCAGCAGAACAAGGTGCCGATTAAGTTCACTGCTAAACCACAGGATAAAACGGCTCCATGCCGTAGTTCCGGGAAGAGACATTGCAAGCAGCGTTCCGACCGAAGCAGATGCTGCTGCGGCTCCACTGCACACCAGCAAAAGAGAAAGCACGGATTTAGGGCCGATCAGTCCATTTCCATCCTTCCTAAAAATTCCAAAAAGTAGATATCCGGCACTGACACCCGCCAGATTGGCAGTTCCAAGCCAGACATTGATCAGAAATCTGTCCCCCATGACCCAACCGGCCAACAGGTAGCCAACGCAGGCTCCCAGCCAACCAGACAATCGGTCAAGCTGGCGATAGGTAATCATGATCCAGAGCAACAGCGCATTTGCTGGCCATATCTGGGCAAGCTGACCAAAATGTCTGGAATAAATGCCCATTACAGCAGCAGAGAATACAATTCCACCAACAAGCAATGCAGGAGTGTATTTTTCTGCGATGCGGGACAACATACGGCTTTAAATTATTCCTGAGATTAACGAATAATAGATCGAATACATGCCAATAAAGTTTTCAAAACATTAAAGTATTGGATCAACATAAACAACCGACATTTCACGCTACATAATAGGTTGCAGAATCTTAACATAAAGAAAAATAAATCTTAACGAATGAATCCTGAATTCACGCTCCCTCTGAAACAGCAATAAAAAACCTCTCAATTGCTCATCGCCACCTCTACAGGAGTAGGTCGGTCGAGATAATGTGAGTGTTGAGAGCATTTTTTGCCACTGCAACGTCAAACTCCCCGCGTTTCCTGCTGCACAAGTCGAAAATCTGAATGACAGACCATAAAGGAGGCGGACTTGCAGAAAAATACTCAGGACTTTCATTCCTCCATCCGCGCATTTCAGAATGGAAAACCGCTGGAAACAAATATCCCGGCGCGTCTGGACCGGCTGCCCTGGTCCCGGTTTCATATGCTCATCGTCATCGCTCTGGGGATCACGTGGATCCTTGATGGGCTAGAAGTAACCGTCATTGGTTCTCTCGGACCATCCCTACAAAGAGCAGATACGCTCCACCTTAGCGCCGAAGGCGTTGGTCTTGCCTCTTCTGCCTACGTAACAGGTGCAGTCCTCGGGGCTCTTGTTTTTGGCTGGATGACAGATCGACTGGGACGCAAACAGATTTTCTTCCTGACACTCGGCCTGTACGTCCTTGGTGTAGGTGCATCCGCCTGCGCATGGGGGACGGTTAGCTTCGCTCTTTCCCGCATGGTGACAGGTCTCGGCATTGGCGGAGAATATGCCGCAATCAATTCAGCCATTGATGAACTGGTGCCCGCCCGTCTGCGCGGGCGTGTTGATCTCATGGTCAATGGAACATTCTGGGCAGGTGCAGCTCTTGGGGCCTTGGGATCCATAGCCCTGCTAAACACCACTCTTTTCCCCGTTGCCATTGCATGGCGGGTCTCCTTTGCCATCGGAGCCATGCTTGGCCTCATCATTCTTTTCCTGCGAGCTTTTGTTCCTGAAAGCCCTCGTTGGCTGATGACACATGGCCGCATACGGGAAGCCGAAGCCATCGTTTCCAAAATGGAGGCTCATTCATCTAACCTTGAAAGCAACAGTACGATCCCGAAAGTTATGATCTATCCTGCGGGCGTTTTTATGCCGATGGATATGATCCGGATCATGTTGAAGGATTATCGCGGTAGAACATTTTACGTTCTTGTTTTGATGATTGCACAGGCCTTTCTCTACAATGCTGTGTTCTTTACCTATGGAATGGTTCTAACCACTTACCTGTTCGTTCCTACAGGGCATGTGGGCTGGTATATTTTCCCTCTGGCTCTTGGAAACCTCCTCGGACCGCTTCTTATGGCACGCTGGTTTGATACGATCGGTCGCCGTCGCATGATTGGAACAAGCTACGCGCTTTCGGGGTTGCTCATGATGATGGTGGCCTGGGCCATGCACGCCTCAATATTGACTGCACTTACCCAGACACTGGGCTGGAGCGCCGTCTTCTTTTTTGCATCTGCAGCAGCTTCTTCTGCCTATCTGACCGCCAGCGAGCTTTTCCCACTTGAAATGCGCGCTTTCGCGATCGCGGTTTTCTATGCACTGGGAACATTATTTGGCGGCGCGGCAGCCCCCGTGCTTTTCGGATACCTGATTGAAACGGGTCGACTTGATTCCGTTGTTGCAGGATATGTTTTTGCAGCCGTTCTTATGATTTGCGCCAGTATTGTCGCGTGGATTTTCGGCGTTGATGCCGAGAATAAATCTCTCGAAGAGGTGGCTCCACCGCTATCGAGTTTTCGAACCCACTTACACTAACCCCATTACCATCCAACCGGGCTACTCAGAGAAGGCTAGCCCGGCCCGGCTCCCACACCGGAGCCTGCTCCAAAACCAGAACTCATTGACATGCTTCCATGGACCTTTCCATCTTTCTGAAAGGCTGAGGAGGTGTCTGCTCCTGAGTGGTTATTTTTGATGGGCTGTAGAAGATCCGCCCGAGTATCTCTTCGCTGAGGCTCTGCGCAGCCAGAAAGTCCCAGTATGGCAATCAGTATCAGACCAGAAGTGCGCACCGCGATTTCCTTCATGCAAAGACAATGATCATCAGCCCCGCAAGCAAGTCTGACGATCATTTGTCCTTACCAGAAGGGCTGTGATCTCTTAACGGCCCAGACGCTCAGAGAGACGTTTTGCAGCCTTCCGAAACGCTTCATAAAAATCGGCATCTACCGCAATTTGTCCACCGGAAAACCCGATAAATCCATCAACCATGCCGTTCTGGTACAACCCCTCGGAATGCGCGAGCATTCCACCCGGATCTTCCATACTACCCGAAGCGGGGGCCCCATCTTCTTTTCGTGTACGAAGCGATTCCCCCCAGGCTTCGCGCCAGTAAGCTTCGACCTTTTCAGGATAAAGCCGACCATCCACAGTGTAGCCTTCCATCGGCTTTCCCAGACCGTGCATGTAACCAATTTCCACCGCGGTCCCAGGGTCCATATCCGCTGAACGACGAAATGGATCTACGCAAAACAACCCGCCATCACATTGATCCATCAGTTCGCGATCCGCACGAACGAAAGCCAGAATGGTCTCGCGCCCCGGCGGCATCAGCCTTGCTTCAGCCTGCCCGTCAAAAGGGGCGATACCTTCAAGGCCTACCTCTGCACAGATGGCTTTAAGACGATCGAAAAGGGAGAGCGCATCCGGCCGAAATACCAGATCACCGGCCAGATAAACGGAAGGAAATTTTGCCTGCATATGACCGGGATTATCATACCGGCATCACAGGCAAAACATCTTCTTTTCGGCCTGTTTGGTGTATTCAGGCGTCCTGAATTCCCCGCAGAGCAGGATAGAGACGACGATAGCGGTTATAGGCTTGATCGTAGGCGTTCTGTAATTCTGGGACCGGATCAGTGGCAGAAACCCGCTCCGGCGGTGTGCACACACTCTCCACACTCTCACCCGTCGCAGCAATTCGGGCCAACCGCGCTGCCCCGAACGCACCTCCGTGCTCCCCATGTGCAAGGCTGTGCAGCCGCAAACCAAGAACCGAAGCAAGAATAGCAATCCAGAACGGACTGCGAGATCCCCCGCCAATCACATCGGCTTCAGTGATTATGGACCCAGAAGCCGTCAAACCTTCCAGAGCATCACGAAAAGAGAACGCGACTCCTTCAAGAACAGCCTGCGTCAATTCTGCCCGGCTCGTATCATGAGACAATCCAACAAATCCGCCCCGGATGGTCCCATCATTATGAGGCGTTCTCTCTCCGGACAGGTAAGGCGCAAAAAGAACAGATGATGGGCGGGTAGGGCGCTCTGGTAACTCAGTCAACAGCTCGCGTTCCGTCACACCACACACTTTTGCCCACCAGGCGAGAGACGCAGCAGCAGAAAGTGTTACCCCCATCTGATGCCAGGTTTCCGGTACGGCGTGGCAAAAAGCATGAATGGCAGACTGATGCTCTGGCCTGAACTCATTGGTTGTCACCCACACAACGCCTGAGGTTCCCAGAGAAACGAAAGCATCCCCATTGCGAATAGCGCCAAGGCCTACCGCTCCGGCAGCATTGTCTCCGGCACTTCCCGCAAATACAGGCGCAGACGTCATGCCCCAACGGTGCGTCAGATCTTCCGTCAGAACACCGGCAGGCTCCGTTCCTTCACAGAGAGTTGGCATATTGGCCAGCGTCAAACCCGTGGCCTTCAAAGCCTCGGCCGACCAGACACGCTTTCCAACATCCAGCCAGAGCGTCCCCGAGGCATCCGACATATCTTCGATCATCTCGCCAGTCATCCGGTACCGCAGCCATGCTTTTGGAAGCAAAACATGACGGATTCTGGCAAAAATTTCGGGCTCATGCCGTGCGACCCAGAGCAACTTTGGAGCGGTAAAGCCCGGCATGGCAATATTGCCCGTCACTTCACGACTGAGCGGGAACCGTTCCTCAAAAAGTGCACATTCCGCTTCTGCACGCGTATCATTCCACAGAATGCACGGGCGTAAGACTTCACCAGATGCGTCAACCAGAACCGCGCCATGCTGCTGTCCTGAGAGACCAATGCCACGGATCGCCGCAACCGCTTCAGGATGCTGACTGTGCAGTTTATCAATGGCGCGACAAGCGGCTTTCCACCAGTCTTCCGGATCCTGTTCGCTCCACCCCGCATGAGGCCGGCTAACCGTCAGGCTCTCCGTATGGGATGCAACTTCGTGCTGGTTTTCATCCACCAGCAAAGCCTTGATTCCGGATGTTCCGACGTCAATTCCCAGAAACATGCACTTGTCCAAACTCAGATTCAAAAACACGCCTTTAGGGCATACTTCCGGTTGCTACTCACCGCAATTTTAAGTGACTGTGCCAATCTTCCGGATGCCACAGAAAAGCCATCACGAGGCTGACTGCACTCTGGAAGGAGCGTGCGAGGATAACCGGTCTTCCACAAAGTGAGAGAGCGTCTCCAGAAGGGCCGCCATATCGCTCTGAACCTGCTGGAAACCACGCGATGGTTGTAATGTCGCAGGGTTCAGATACCGCGAGCGGCAGATCTCCAACTGGATGGCATGTATTCCTTCAGCGGGACAACCATAATGACTTGTAATGTATCCGCCTGCATAAGGAACATTCCGCCGAACCTCATATCCAAGCTGACACAGAGATTGCTGCACGGTTTCCGTAAGGTGCTGGGAACAGGATTTTCCATGCACATCTCCGATCACCATGTCACACGCACGAGCCTGGGGGAGAGGTGGCATTGAATGTGCTTCCAGTAAAATCACGAAGCCAAACTGTTGCTTTAGCTCTCCAAGCAATCTGCTTAGGCTCTCGTGGTAAGGCATCCACCCTAGTTGCAGCCGCCGATGAATTTCTTCCACAGGAAGGCAATGAGTGTAAATCGGCCGCCCTTGGGAAGCACACCGCGGGATAACACCAAATCCGGCCCGGACTTTTGCACTTTGCACAAGCCCTTCGCTCGACAGGGCAGGGCGGAACATTCCTGGATCCAGTTCCCGGCAATCCCGGTTCACATCACACCAGACACGCGGAAACTCCGTCGCCAGCAGCGTACCGCCCACCTCAGAGGTATAATCAAACAATCTGTCAACGAACCTGTCTTCTGTCTGCTGAAGCTCCCGTAAAGACAATCGGGTCATCTGAAGAAAATCAGGGAAATATTTTTCTCCAGAATGGGGAGAGGAAACCACAATCGGAATGGCAGTTTTCTGAGGTTTTTTAATGATAACAGCAGGATAGGGGGGAAGGGTCGTCATAACCTCGGTGCATTTTTTTCATTTTTGGGGGTTGTCACCCCGAACTGATACAGCTAAACACCGCCTCACCGGATCGGGGGCGCATAGCTCAGCGGTAGAGCACTACCTTGACATGGTAGGGGTCACAGGTTCAATCCCTGTTGCGCCCACCACCCGATCCGGTCAGAATTTTCCTTATAAAATCGCAGTTTTTAGAGAGAGAATTCGGAACCGATCCGATCCTTTCTGCTGCCATTTATCGCCGATCCCTACCATGTAGAATCGCGTTGCACCGATGAAATCCGTGCAAAATCCGTGCAGAAATTGAGATCAGGCCGAATCGCTTATCAATTGCACGGGACTCCATGGGCGCCGCAGGACCCTGACACTTCAGCAGCGGGGCGGTCTTGCCTGCAGCAACTCATCAGCATTTGTTACACGTTCAGCCGTCAAGGATCCCTTGACAGGCGAAGCATTGAGTAATCCTCAATAGTTCGCACTCCCAAACACGTCAGAAATATAAAGACATAATTAATTGCGGGATGACCGCAGGTGGCCTCAGTGTATCTGCACGCGATGCAGCGTAGTCGCCGAGGGTATCAGGTTGCAGTGATCTCTCGGCGGCGGAAAGCTGAAATCGTAACTACCTGAAATCGCCAAAGAAGATTATTCGCTCTCAGATTTCATTTGACGCGGCCCGTTTTGTTCCCTTTTTGTTCCGTTATATCGGGAGGAGAACATGGCTTATCAAGGCGATCGCACAACGGGTTTTGCGTCCCCAGCAGCAGACAATATCGAGGGAACGATCGACTTGATGGCGGCCGTGCTGGATCTGCGCCAGCCAAGTCGTTACCCGGTGCGCGTTGAAGGCGATGCCTTGTCGGGAAGGGGGATCAAGCACGGCGATATTTTGGTAGTTGATTCTGCCTTGGCTCCGCGAGCAGGTGTTGTCGTCGTTGCGAGTGTTGGTGATGAGTTACGCGTGTGCGAGCTGACGCAGAGGTCTGACGGTTGGTGGCTACGTCCGTCAGGCGCAAAGCAACCTGTGCAAGTGGACGACGATACAGACGTCTCAATCTGGGCTGTGGCAACCGGCCTGGTCCGCACGGACGTCTGATGCCCATCTACGGCCTGATCGACGGGAACTCATTCTATTGTTCATGCCAACGTGCGTTTGAACCTGGTTTGAAGCGTAAGCCGATCGTTGTTCTCTCGAACAATGACGGATGTGCGATTGCCCGCACGCGGGAGGCAAAGGCGCTTGGTATCAAGATGGGCGACCCTTGGCACTTCGCCCGAAAGCGTCCCGAGGCAAAGCCGGTCGTCTGGTATTCCAGCAATTACGCCCTGTATGCTGACATGTCGCGGCGCATGTACGAAGTTCTTCAGTCTCGCGTTCCGTCTGTCGAGCCATATTCGATCGATGAGATGTTTCTCGAGTTAACCGGCCTCCCAGGGGATCTTCACGGACTATGCCGCGAAATCAAAAACGCAGTCTGGAAGCAGGCTAAAATTCCAACCTGCGTTGGGTGGGGCCCGACCAAAACGATCGCCAAACTCGCGAACGGCCTAGCCAAAGATCACACAAGATTGGAGGGTCTGTGTGATCTGACAGATCCGTATATCCGGGCTGAGTGGTACGCCGCCACCAGCATTGATGAGGTTTGGGGGATTGGAAAACAGACCACACAAAAGCTGCGGGCCATGGGCATTGAAACCGTGGCGGATTTCGTGGCCCTCGATCCCAAAACGATCCGCAACATACTGACTGTTGTCGGAGCCCGCGTGCAGGCCGAGCTCCGCGGGCAATCGTGCCTGGCCCTGTCCGAGATCTCAGCCACGCGAAAGAGCATTGCATCAACCCGGACGTTTGGTCGGCTACTCACGGAATGGCCCGAAATCCGTGAAGCTGTGGCGCACTATGCCACCAGGGCTGCGGAGAAGTTGCGTGCCGAGCAACTGGAGGCTGCACACCTCTCCATCCTTATGCAGACTAACCCGCACAATGGAGATCCTTGGTACGCCAAACATGTAGGCGCGGACATTGAACCGACTTCGGACACCCGAGACCTGATCCGTCATGCAACCAATCTAGCTCAGGCCGTTTGGTCGCCGGGATACCGGTATTTCAAAGCCGGGGTTGTGTTGACTGATCTGCGGCCAGCAGGGGGCCAGGGCGGGTTATTTGCATCACGGGCGCCGGAGCTATCCAATGCAGCAATGGCTGCCATGGACGCGATCAATTCGCGGTTTGGAAGTGGTGTTATACGCCCTTCATCGACAGGGTTAAGTCGCACCTGGACACCAAGGGCGTCGTTGCTGTCTGCACGATATACAACACGGCTGGATGAGATTGTTCGGGCTCGAAGCTGGTGAAGACTGCTTTCGCCTACATGTCGGACAATCTGAAACACAAATGAATGACCGCATAGCGGACGACGCTGGCTAATCTTGCTAGGGTAATTTTTATTTTCTCAGGCGAGTATCCATGCACGACGGGTTCAGTTCGATCCGAACTGGCATTTCTTCTGTAAAGGCTGGATGAAGCGAGTGGCGAACAGCAGAACACCATGGAATAATGCGAGCAATCCAAATGCTTCGGCATAAGCCTCTGATGCGACATGGGACGGAACGGCTATCGCAAGCCGCCACCCAAGGAATGTGGCGCACGCTGTGATCAATGTCGGTCCTCCAATCCTTTGCATGATGTTCAGCGCAGTCGTTGCCATCGGAATATCTGCGCGTGCGATCGAAGCATATCCCGCGCTCATCGCTGGAATACCGACGGCGCCCCCACCTCCGCCACGCAGCAACAATGCTAAGGCGAGCAGGACGACGTTCAGACCGTTATAGGCGAGCAACACTAAAATCAGTGTGCCGACAAAGGACAAAAGAGCCCCGCAACCGGTCAGATCGCGGGCGTCAAACCGGTCACTCAGACGGCCAATGAGCGGATAGACGCACATCATCCCCAGACCCAGGGGGGCCATGAACAGGCCCGTCCGCTCGGGCGAGACACCGCAGGCGTGAATCAGCCATACGGGTAGAAGCATCTGACCAGCAAACGACACCCCGTTCGTCAGAAACATGATGATCGCCGACACCGAAAAGGCAGGCGCCCGCAGCAGGCGCAGGTCGATCAGCGCGTCATCGCCCTTGCGTCGCGCGGATCGGACATACAGGACAAACAGCACGAGGGACGCGCTTAAGGTCGCCTGTCCATAAAGCCGGGCGACATGATCCATGCCGTAAAGAAACGAGACGAGAGCGGGCGCGAGAAATCCTAGCCCTGTCAGGTCAAGTGGACGGGGGCGCTCGTCATGCCGATCGTCAGGGAGAAACAGAACGGCAAGAGCAAAAGCCGCAAGCCCGACCGGCACATTGAGAAGAAAGATCCATCGCCAGGACGCAATGGAGAGAATGGCACCGGCGACGACGGGTCCAAGAAGCGGAGCGAGCAGAACAGGTGCCGTCATTACGCTCGCGACCCTCGGCATCTGTCGGCCCGCCACACGAGCTACCGTCATCTGCGCCATAGGGGCGAGCAGTCCGCCCGCCATGCCTTGCAGCAGCCGGAATACGATCAGGGACGGCGCAGACCACGCTAGTGCGCACAGGCCTGATGTCAGCGTGAAAGCACCGAAGCACCATAAATAGACCGCTCGCCCCCCGAGGCGACTTACGAGCCATCCATTCAGCGGCAACGTCAGGGCGAGTGCCAGCAGATAACCGCTAACCACCCATTGAATGTGTGAAAACGGAGCGTGCAGGGTCGCGACAAGATCGGGGAGCGACACATTGACGATCGTGGCGTCCAGTTGCGCCATGAAAGATCCGACCGCCGCGACGCTCACGATTTTCCAGGTGCCCGGAGGCAGGTGATCCGAACCCTGGGATGGCAACGATGTTCTGGTGTTCATGAACGATCTCGCCGGGAACCGTGAGACGCGCAGACATCCACCATGCGCTTACGCGTCCAGTGCGATCGCGTCGCTTGTCGTCACGCGGCCAAGGCGGGGGAAAATCTCCTCGCAGGCAAAGCGCTGCATCTCTTCGGTGAATGTGGACATGACATCCGTGGTGAGCACGACGTTATATCCATGCTCATGAGCCGCCCTGGCGGTAGATTCCACGCCCAGATTGGTCGCGATTCCGCCCAGCACGATGGTCGAGATACCGCGTCGTCGTAACTGAAGATCGAGATCCGTGCCGTAGAAGGCACCCCATTGCCGTTTCGTGACACGCAGATCGGTCGGTTCGGCAAGCCCCTCGACCAGTTCTGCCCAGTCTGGTGCGAAGCCGCCAGGCGGTGAAAAGGAGCGATCGACGACCGCATGAACGGCATCGGCGAAATCTGGCGCGAACGCGACGTTTACCAGAATGACCGGTGCGCCGGCAGCCCGGAAACGTGTCGCAAGCTCTTTCGATCGCTCAACAATCGCAGCACCCGGTGTCGGAGCCAGGGGTAGCTCCGTGATGCCCTTCTGGAGATCGATCAGGACGAGGGCCGTCCTGGTGGCGGGGAGTGAAATCATGGCAAGACCTTCCCTGTTGACGTTCGAACGCCATCCCGGACCGTTGTCCGGAACAAGCGGAAACGTTAAGAAGTTGAGTAGACACTCAAGCAGGAGCATTATTTGAGGATGGACTCAAATTCGTCAAGAGGTAAACGGACGTCTCTTCAGCCGATGCGCGCGGCTGGGCGTCAGCGCGTCGAGGAGTTACTGGAGGCCGCGTCCGACCTCATGGCGGAACGAGGGTACGAAGCGACAACCATGGCGGAGATCGCCGCGAGCGCCGGGGCAAAAGTCGGCTCGCTCTATCGTTTCTTTCCAAACAAGGAGGCGGTGGCGGACGCTCTGGTGCAACGGCACATCGCTGTTCTGGAAGACGAATATACCGCACTCGCCAAACGTGCTACTACGCTATCCCCAGACGCTCTGGCGGACGTCTTGATCGAATTGCTTGTCACGCTTCATCCTCGTGTGAAATCCCTGTCCGCGCTGATGGAAGCACGGACTGACAAGATGGAGATCCGCGAACGTGCGCGCGGACATGCGATAGCCGGGATTGCGGCGGCACTTCGTGTCTGTGCGCCAGGCCTGGATGAGGCGTTGGCGAAAGACATCGCGGCCGTCGTTCTAAACACTATGAAAGTGTTGCGTAGCATGCTCGCGCAGGACGCACCCACGACACCTGGCGCACCTGACGAATTGCGGCGGATGCACCGCCTTTATCTTGCGGATCGGCTGGCGCCGTTTCGGCACGCTTCAGACAGTACAGCGGACGCACAACCATAATTTTCCGGTTGATGTGGTATTCGACACACGACCTGAGAGCCTTGGCGCCGTCGCAAGAAGTGAGATGTCGTGGCAGCTTTCACCCCAAGTCGGACGTAAATGAGTAGTCTTTTTCTTCTCCAAAGCCGACGCAATTTCTTGGGCGCAATTAGTATTCGCCAATCCCGGGCGGTTAACTCACCGCAAAGGTTACCTCAGAGAATGAGGGACACTACATCTAAAGATGCAAACGTGAGTACTACTCGCCTAAGTGAACAGATAGCCCGTTCGCACAGTTGGCCGGCCCGTCAGAAAAACCAACGTAGATAGTCGCTGACGAATACTTTTTCTTATACCCCCAGCCTTGCGGGGGCGGTGGATCGGCAGCGTCTATAAAAATATTTCTATTAGTAAATTTATAATACTTTTCCACGTTGTCTCTTTCAAGGCAGCGGCCTTCATCGCGGTTACTCAGGCGAAGATAAACCATACCATGCCGCCCAAGTGTGAACGGACGTACTTCGATTCCGCGAATTATATAGGCATCCTGTGTGCGGATACTGGTCTCTATATCACCTCCGTGCCGAAGCTTCTGTTGGAGCGGAGGTGAGAAAATATTCGCAAGTCGGGGAGCAGGTTTCTCCATTTCAGTACGTATGGCGTCGAAAACCTCAAACAAGGTTCCATTGCAGCTGCGAGCGTTACAGGAAATCTGCTTGGGTGTCTGAGAGACGGCACTGCTTGGCAGGATTAGAATAGTCATCAAGCACGGGATCAACTTCATTTTACTCAGCGTCCGCTCGCTCTATTGCGACAATCCTGATGCTCTTACGGGCGAGACGCCGTGTCAACATCGCAACAAAACGTCTTCTTCGAATGAAATTTGTCCAAAAGCAGACGGACCGCTTCCCTCCCCATAGCAGTTCATCCCCAGATACGGACTTTGCCGTGACATCTAAAAGGAGGGCTTCAGTAGTTACGGCAAGGCGATAGAGGCCGCAGTCATTTTATTCGATCTTCATCGTCAGAAGTGGAGCATCGATCTCTTGCGCAGAGAACGATACTGGATTTTGACAGGCGTTGTTAACCTGCAAACTGAAGATATCAGGACGGGCGTAATGGCCTGCCACGTCCAGATCGTATTTCCCCCGGATCACATCATCCAGATCGATATCCGCCGTAATAATGGCTTCACGATCATAGATCGGACCTGCGATGATTTCACCGAGCGGATTGACGATTACGCTTCCGCCACGAATGAGAACGGTTTCTGGGTCGTTACCCTGATGGCAGGTATAATTTTCCGGCGCATCCGCGCGCGTCATATACTGACAGGCACTGAGAACAAACGTCCGCCCTTCATAAGCGATATGCCTCATGGACGCCTGCCAGATGTCGCGCTCGTCTACTGTAGGTGCACACCAGAGATTGATGCCACGGGCATACATGCTTTGACGTAGGTCAGGCATGTAATTTTCCCAACAGATCGCAGCCCCGATACGCCCAATCTCTGTTTCGAATACCGGAATGGTCGAACCGTCTCCCTGTCCCCAGACCAGTCGCTCGGTGCCGGTCGGCATCAGCTTGCGATGTTTGCCCAAAAGCATCCCATCGGGTCCGAAAAAAAGCGCCGTACAATACAACGTAGCCCCATCACGTTCGATAACCCCAACAACGAGATGGGCCTTCATTTTCGCCGCGAAAGAGCCGATCCGCGCTGTTTCTGCTCCCGGAACGTCAATGGCTGACTTCCAGTATCGAAGGTAATCCTCACGTCCTTCAGGGGAGCGGCTTCCCAGAACAGCACCGAAGTTCAGACCTTTTGGATATCCGCCGACATACGCTTCAGGAAAAACTGCAAGCTCAACGCCTTGTGCTGCTGCGGCTTCGCAATGGGCCTCCATCCGATCCAGTGTGCGAGGGGTGTCGAAGAGACTGGTTCCTGCCTGGATAACGGCGACGCGACGCTGGCTCATGTCCGGATCTCTCATGGATGTGGTGAATTGCAATGACGGGGAGAGTGGACTTTCTCACATTATCGGGCAAATTGATTGTTTTGATAGTCAAAATCACTATGGTCGATATCTCACGTCTTGATTTCAATTTGGTCACTACCTTTCTGGCGCTCTGGGAAGAGCGCAGCGTTTCCCGAGCCGCAAAACGGTTGTCATTGAGCCAGTCAGCCGTCAGCGCCTCTCTGGCCCGATTGAGGGGAGCGGCGGATGACCCCCTGTTCGTCCGCACCCGTGGGGGTATGCAGCCGACACTGCGGGCAATTGCCATGGCAGAGCCACTCCAGGGCGGGGTCGCTCTGATCCAGAACGCATTCTCGACTGTTACCGCCTTTAATCCCGCAACCAGCCGACAACATTTTTCCATAGGCATGTCTGACGACTTCCAGATTGCAATTGGGCCACTAATCGCAAGACGGCTGGCAAAAGAAGCGTCCCGTGTTACAGTGACATTCAGGCAGGCTAACACACACCGCGTGGAGGCCCTTTTTGAAGCGGGCGAAATCGACTTTGCTGTTGTCGCACAGCCAAATGTGCGCTCCGGATTACAGCAGCAGGAGATCGGGCGGTCCGGTTATGCCTGCCTGCTTGATCCAGTCTCCTGCGACCTTACACTGCCGCTAACACTGACAGATTATCTGTCTCTGCCACATCTTCTGGTCTCGTTTTCAGGCCGGGAGGGCATTGTAGATCAAGCCTTGAAAAATCTTGGTCACTCACGACGGGTGCAATCGGCGCTGACACATTTCTCTGCCCTTCCTCCCTTCCTGATCGGGGCGCGTGCCATTGCCACACTACCAATTCATGCGGCCCAGAGCCTCGCAGCTGTTTCAGGCCTTACTGTCTGCGCGGCACCCATTGATTTGGGAGACTATTCTGTATCGATCCTCTGGCAGCGAACGGTCGATAATCCCTGGATGCGTCAGATTATGAGCGATGCCTTCCTGGCGATTTCACCGGACTTAGAGGCAATCTATTCGGGTTAATCTTGCATCGTGAATGTCCGATATCGGACAACAATAAACTGATAACCGACATTCCGAATTCCCCCCCAGATCGTCCAAGTCAGAGAACTAACTTCGAACCAGAATTACTTACTGCGCATACCCACGAACGGATGCGCACCACCAGAACAGCCGCCTCCATCATAACCGGATGAGAGCAGCCGGACATGCGCGGCCAGAGCATCGCGATCTGAGACAATCCGATCCGTCACGTCTGGCCGCTGCTTAATGAGGTCCCCTGCGTACTGCACTTCACGCTGCATCTCAGCATCCGGCAGCGCAGACAACGGCACGAACTGAACCGGCATGGAAAGCGTCTGCACGTGGGTGCGAGACGCATCGGCCTGCAAGCCAAAAACAGGGGTCAGACTGGAAGCCGACGCAGACACGGAGAACGAACCGGACTGGGTGAACGAGCCTGTCAGATTCATCGTGACAGGCCCGGCAATCATGGAAACCACCGGGTCCGCGACTTTCTGCGCACACTGGAGCGCACGAACGTTGGCATCGAACGCGCTCATCTGTGCTGCTGACCATCCCTGCAAATCCGAGACACTGACCACACCCGCCTTAGTCAGGTCAGACTGAACACCAGCGATGGCCGCACTGATCGTGGTCGGTGCGTTCGTGCCAGCCGAGCAGGCAGAGAGGGTAAGGCAGAGGAGGAGGCGCTTCACGCCGCCCTCACTTCCGCCAGGAGCGAATCGAATTCTTCGCCATTCGGGGAAAAACCCCGGATACCAAGCCAGTTCTGGCGAGACAGAAGCCCGTACGCCTCATCCGCAATCTGCGTGAACGTCGCCCAAGGCATGAACGTCCGCGTGCCCCATGTGTTGAAGAAGACACCGTCAGCTGTGTAGCCGGTCAGTGCAATGGCATGGCCACCTTCAGGTGAGAGATCCGCACCAGACAGCTTCGCCAGATCCCACGTCTCGCCGAGACCGAGGTTCATGAACCCGCGAGGCACCTGAACGCCCGCGAGAACGCCGCCGAGATATGCGATAGCCCGCTTGATCCCTTGAACGTCCGTCGGAGCAATCGAACCAAACGCCGTCAGGTAGTCACGTCCTGGCTGTCCCGGACGTGGAAGCCCGGCAATACGCCAGTGATTGAGCTGATCCAGCAGGATTGTGCCGTTGTCGTTCGCCCCGGTCTGTGGATTGAAGCCTGTCACTTCCGCATAGGCTGACAGAACCGTTGTCGTTGTCAGCAGGACAAGCGCCTGAGCTGCCTTCGTCCACGTTGCCGTCAGGGCGGCGTAGGCGGCGAAGGCGCAACATCCGAACCGGTCATTGCCCCACATCTGATAAGGGACACCTGCGGACCAGTCCTTGCTGGCAGGAACATCCGGCAGACGGACCGCCAGGACGGGGCCGAGTTTGTACGTGCGGGCGTCATGCTTGACCGCACCCTTGCCGAGTTTGAGCGTCATTCACTTGCTCCAGAAACAAAAAAAGAGGGGAGCAGCCGAAGCCACTCCCCTTTTTCCCGACGTCGGGAATATGGTCAGACGCCCTGATAGATGCGGGCCCGCAGCAGGGCTGGGCTATCCGCAGGAGCTGCATACGGTGCAGCCGTCAGGCCCGCGAGCGTTTCAACGAGCGGAATCATCGCCTGAACCGTGCTCAGATAGGTGGATGCGGACGGGTAGTAGACGGACACAATCGGAGACGCGATTGTCAGCAGCGTATTGAGGTCGGCGCCGAGGCTCTTCGCCCATTCTTTACCCGTATTGACCGTGATGGAGCCGTCAGAGCTGGCTTCAATCGAGGCCGTCACGCTCTTGATCTGAGCGACCAGGTTGTCGAACTTGGCTTTGTCTTCGGCAGAGAGGTGATCGACCACGCCCGGCATCGTCTCGATGACCTGCGCGGCATAGGCGATTGCGCTCGCATCTTTATTGAGGGCCGCTGTGTTGAACGTGGTCGTGCTGCCAGTCGTGGTGCAGGCAACAGTAGAGCCAAGAAGAATGGCGGA
Source organism: Gluconobacter sp. NFX36 (assembly GCF_049887835.1). Lineage (NCBI taxonomy): Bacteria > Pseudomonadati > Pseudomonadota > Alphaproteobacteria > Acetobacterales > Acetobacteraceae > Gluconobacter > Gluconobacter sp. NFX36. The sequence goes on from NZ_JAGEKJ010000005.1 coordinate 182,960, forward strand.
GAGGCCGAGAACGGCAAAGCGATTACGAAGGCGCATGGAAAAGCTCCAGATATGAAAAACCGCCTCAAGGGCGGTAGGAAGAAATCCGGTCTGACAGGAAAAGACCTGCCTCCTTCGGTCAGGAAGGGCGATCGGTCGGCTTGGGAGAGGCCAGTGGAATATTCTCCTGGGCAAGAGCGGCCTTGGCTTCATCCGCATCGGAGCGAGCCACCATCACGCCCGTTTTGCCGACCTGCAGGCGATTGGCAGCCCAGCCCACATTCAGACCGATCAGGCTGACAATCTGGTACAGCCACGCTACTTTCGAAGTAGACGAAGGCGGCTTCACGAACACCGTGACCAGCTTGCAGACGATAATGAAGGCGGACACGTACAGGGCGTACTTGTCCGGCACGGCGCTGAGAAGCGTCGAGAAATCCATGTTTTGTTTTCCTTGAAGAGTATCCGCCTTAGCCAGCGCTGAGCGCACGCGCCAAGCGGGAAATCGGGTCAAGCGGCAATCGCGGCTTTGAAATGCACGACGTTAGCGTCTGCATCAGCAGCCCCGGACGACGTGTTATAAACGCGCTTGTGATACCGGCTCATGCCTGCTGCATCATTCCATGCGGGAAGCGGCTCTTTGTCGCGGTAGATCTTGATCCGCTCCAATGCGAAAGCATAGGAATCGTTGTCGATCATCAGATCGGCATTCGGTGTCAGGTTGCCAATCAGCCCACGAATAACTTTTGCGACCTGCGCCTGAGCCGGGAAATTCAGCCAGTTGGTCCAGCAGTCGTCGTGGGTCGCCGGTTCCATCTGGGGAAGTCCGCGAGCCGGACCAAAGCCCGAGTTCGTGATCTGGCGTTTATAGCGCAATCGGCTCTCGGCCATGGCAATTCCCAGGCAAAGATTGATGGCCGAAAGACTGGCGAACTGGCTGCCCATGGCCGTGAGTGTCGGGACGACGATGAACTGCTTCACCTGCCCGGGATCAAGGCCGTAAGACGAATTGATTATCATGACATCATCCCAGCCACTGCGGATAGGTTGTCTTGAGAATGTGCCAGAACGAGACGGCAGCACCTGCGCCGACACTTCCGCCTCCTGCAGCCAGGACGCCGATCAGCCAGCTACGAAGCGAGCGCGTGTCATCCAGCTTTTTTCCGAGATCCTGCACACTGATCAGAATTTGGTCCCGCATCAGGTTAATCTCCCGCCTGACGTCCAGCAGCTCAGCCTTGAGCTCAGCTCTCAGATCATCATGCTTGGCATCAACAGCATCGAGCCGGGTCTCCAGACGCAGCGCGGTATCTTCAGCAGCTCTGAGGCGACGTTGAAGCGTGGAGATCGTTTCAGGTGCCTCAAGCACTTCATCGGGCATGGGCCCCTCCAATAAAAAAGCCGCCCCTGAGGGCGGCTGCGTCAGTCAGATTGTCGTTGGGGTCAGTTTGCCAATGCTGTTCCGTATTGCGTCGGGAACCACGCACACGACAAGCCGAAGGGGCAGCGATATGTGACCTCAACATGGTCGTCAGTGTCGTACATTTTTGTTTCTTCAGTGAGGTTCTTACCAGCTTTCCAGCGCTGAACGCTTCCACGAGTTTGATGCGACACACATGTAGAGATAGTTCTGGTCCTGAGCGATATCCCCCTCATTACAGGAAGCAGAGCTTGATGCTGGCACACCTACGCGACGAACGATCATTCCGAAGTCGCTGTTATCGACATACATATGCAGATCTGGATAGGAGTAGCGAAGAGAAAGCTCGCTAGAAGGGACTGAACCGTCCATATTTAAAGCTCTTAAGATCTCGCGGCCATTAGTGATGGATCCGGTATCCGACCCCACAGAAAACGCAGACATTTTTGTAATACCGTTATCCGCTACGTAGAAAGGTATACTTTCAGTCCCAGTCCCATTTGCCGACCCGCTCAATGTGTATGCTAGACCTACCCCAGATGTATATCCAAACAGTCTATTATTTTGCCCCGCCTGAGTGCCATCCGCAGTTAGGTCTAGAAACATGTCTTTCTGCATACGGGTAAAGACGTGCGTCACATTTGGATCAAATGCGGCTTTGGAGAAATCGAACAGAGCGTCATAAATATAATCTGTGTCTTCAGACATTAGCGTTCCGATCCGAGCGACCCACCCAGTACCGGGAGCATTATCGCCACTAATGCCGAAAACCTCACCAAGATCAGCCGTAAATGGTCCTAAGCAGGTCCATACCAAATCGCCATCGGCTGTAGTTGACCCTGTTGTGAAGTTCCATGTTGGGGCGGTAGCTCCTGATGCATCGGAATCAGGGGAGCCTGTGCTGGGCGTGTACGATTTGGAAAGCGCGTAAAACGTGAAGGGTTGTCCGCTCTGGTCCGCGACGATGATTTCCTGATAACGATGGTAAGACGTTGAAGCTTTCCAAGTGACCGCATCTGCAATATGCGCGGTCTTGTTTCCGGAGGCGTCGACGGTCCCGTAACCCATTGTGCCGTACCCATGGGCCAGCCAAAACATCTTGCGGTTAAACTGCGTCGGATCATAGCTGCTTTTGCTATTTTCCGGTCCGCCTGTAGCAAAGTCTTCTTCGTTTATATAAGTAGCCTGATTGTAGTTCCCATCAACTCCAGTCGAAAAATAAAACGGAACATACTGGTTTACTTCTTGGATATTACTCCACGTCCAGTCGGTTCCATAAATCCCCATATGGTGCCAGTCTTGCACATCATCGTCGCCAAATCCGCCGAGAGATAGGCTGTCGAAAATATCGTTTACGCCACTTTCCATTCCTTTCTTGTTGCGTCCTGCAACTGTGTGAATGTTGATATTCAGCATACCGGGAGCGCCAGCGTTGCCGGGTTCCTTGGTGGTATCAGCAACATAGTTGTACGCTACGTTCGGTAGGTTGGCGTTAAAGCCGATGTCATTGGCGTCTACTCGGCTAAGGGCAACCGATGCATTAGCTCCATATAGGATAGAAGACACGCCATCCCCGAAATACGGGACAGGAAACCCGATTCCATAATCGGTCACAGGGTATGACGGCCACAGGTTGATTTCTCCCTGCGCCTGAACGACGATGTTTCCAGTATTGCCAGAAGGGACGATTGCTGAATTACCCGAGTGAGGCCAGATCGCCCCGGAGGATATTTTGACTAAATGCGGGTTAGTTGCCCAAAGGGAATTTATGATATTAAGATCGGCATAAATTTGACTATCGTCTAGTTTTGCTCCGTAATTTTTTACTTCCTTCGTGTCGCTCATTACGGATTTTATGTCTCGTGCTACCGATCCAGAAAATGTCGCCGACGCCGTAGCATTAGACACACTGCTAACAACGGGATTTTTTACGTTCCCACTCGCATCAAGAGGCGCAACCGTAGACCCGATATCCGCCTGCTGGACGGAGTTATCCGCGTAGGTGGCAGTATCGCCTAAAAGAGCAGACCACGACAAACCTGCGATTACGTTGGCGTTGGATAGGCCGCCTGGAGCCAGCGTTGGCGCATAGGTGGAGGAGCTGGAAGCAGTCGCCGCCCCCATGCGAACGACGGACTTCGGGGCTAGCGTCTTCACGGCTGCCACATGCAGCGGATGCCGGATGTGGTTCGGAACAACGTCAGCGGCCCGAACACCGGACACACAGAGAGCGGCCGAAGCCGCTAGAAAAATCATTTTTTTCATCGGATTATCCCGCCGATACCATCACATACTGACCGTTGTTCCAGAGTGCACCGGAAATACCTGGGTCAATAGTGGGCAAATCAACCTTGATCAGGAGATGGCCATCTGCAGAGGCGCCCATGACTTCAACGCCATTCAGCATCAGTCCCAGATCAGATGAAAGGGCGGCAACGCCACCGGCTATGTCTTTTTGGTCATCCAGAGCTGTCTTAGATGCGTCCGTAATCGCGTCAGAGACCGCAATTCCGTCAATCTCAGCACCGCTGATATTAATGCCCTGAAGCTGCGCCTCCAAGAGAAGAGGGGCCACCTGCTTTGCCAGAACACTCAGGGTGACAGAGACCAGATTGCTTGTTGTTCCACTCATCAGGAATACTCCCGGATACGGATCTTGCCTGGTGCTCCGGACGATCCGTACTGCGTTCCGGCCCCAACGCTCCCAGTCCCTCCGCCGCCAGCACCGAAACCACGAGCGCTCTGAGAAACTCCGTCCGCGGACCCGGTCGTGGCATTAGGTCCGCTACTCCCCCATTTGCTAGGTGGAGCAGCCCCCATTAGCGGGACAGGGATCCCGTTGCTGGCCCCATACATGACAAAAGGGCTCTGCCCGTTTTCGCCTGTCAGGGCATCGGAGACCGTAACCCCCTCCGTCGCAGTCACGACGGTTGTACCGCCTGCCACCTGACCGCCCCACGCGCTATTGCCCGGAGCAATCGGCCCGGTCGAATTACCTCCGGCACCACCGTTCGCGGTAGCTATACTCCCAAATGAAGTAGCCCCACCCGTACCACCAACAGCGTTTGCAGCCGTCGATCCCAAACCGCCATTGCCTATCGAGAGATAGAACCCTCCAGCCGGGACGGACACTTTGGTCAGGTCGACAAAGAGTCGGATATAACCACCAGCCGCTCCTGGCCCGCCGCAGGCAACTGAGTTGCTGGAATTTCCTGTTGCAGACGCCGATGCTCCGCCCGCGCCCTGAATCTCGACTTCCAGTAACTGCGTCTTCGTTTGTGGGGTGAAATACTGACTGACCGTATAATCCGCATCTTTCAGAAGACGACCGGATTCCAGCTCGGGAATAGTCGACCAGAACGTGTTTGCTCGCTGAGAGTATGTTACGCCGGAGGCTGTTGTCGCACCACTCGGGACGGTGAAGGTCATCAACGGGATAACGCTGCCATTTGCAGGAGCAGCCGGAGCACTCTGTGCCAGCGTCAGTACGACCTGCGAGGCCCGCCGCGTGGCAAGCTGGGTGCCCGCATTGTTCGGACCCGCCTGCGTCTGGGTAGGATTATTCGCGCTCCAGAACGGCAGCAGTGCGTTATCCGTATCAACGTCAGAACACAGCGCATAAAGAGTATATGTGCCGCCTGTTCCAGGGATGGTCAGCGTCTGTGCCGAAGGGAGAAGATACTGCTTGGTCGTGACCGTTGCATCAGCAGGGAGGCCACCGCCTTGGCCGCCAAGCGCAGTCGGCAAGATTGGCCCCGAAGCAAGGATAACACCCGCGTCGATCGTAACAGTCAGAGCCGTTGAACTCAGCGTCGGAGAAAATCCCCATGCCGCGGCTGTGCGGCCGTACAGGATATCACCCAGACCACCAACACTCAGAGCTGACAACTTTTGAGCAAGGAGCAGGTCCGTATCCTGCGGGATCTGGCCCGGATAGACGATATGAGTATCCAAGTCGGACCTCCATTATGATGGGATAGCGTTGCGGATCCAGGCGACAACACCAGATGCCTTGGTCTGCACGACCGATTTACGGACGATTGGCAGGACGTCAGCTGTGACGGCAGTTTCAAGAAAGAACTGCCCTGGGCGTCCCGAATATCGCAGCGCTGGCGCGCCGTATCCGCCTAACCCTCTGCTTGCCCCTGCCGGGAGAAGGGCTCCGCAGTCCGCGGCGTTCCAGCACTCGACGATCTGGGCCTGAGTAGCTCCAGCAGCGGTCAGTGCCGCAGAAATGGCAGATCGCGTGTTTTTCTTGGCAATTAAAGCGGCCTCGATGCGAGCGAGATACGCCGCATCCGTCTCGCCGTTGGCGCGCGGGAACTGGCCGACGCCAAACAAATCATTGGCCGCCAGATCCAGAACTGAGCCTGTCGAAGTGCTCAGGCGGGTAGAGACTCGGACCTGCTGAAGGAGCGTCCACGCCCCGGCAAGAGAACTGCCAAAACCGGACAGGATGCCGACCAGAACCGGGGCCTGCTCCGTTGAGACAGTCGCAACTGGATCAGGAAACCACCCACGCGGCAGCAGTCCACGCAGCCGACGAACGAAATCGCTCTGATCGCCCGTACTCACGAGGTTGCACTCACTGTGACCGTGATTGTTCCGGGACGGATTGTGGTTTTCTGAGCCGCCGCAATGTCAGACTGCGCCCCGTTCAGCAGAACATCCGTCACGCCATTAACGGTCACGCCAGCGCTCGTGTACGCGAGGTAGGAGAGGCGGGAATACTCGTAGCCAGCACCCACAGCGCGGGCCGTGATATCAGCGGAAATCGCTGTCGATACAGCAGCCGTGACGGCAGAGACGTCAGTACCTACAGGCACGAGTACAGTCAGCGAGACGTTTGCAATTACATCCGTTGGGGCCTGAACGGCATACTGGACACCAAGCGCCTTAACGTCAGAGATAGCGTCGTAAATACTGCTTAGAAGATCGTCGGACGGCGTGCCGGAGCCATCGTCTGCTACGACCGTGAAATATCCGGGCGTAAAGGTGTTGTCAGGCGTGTAGCCGTCAATCAGTTCCTGCGTCAGGCCGTTCTGCACACTAGCAACAGCATTCTGAACAGACGCCCGATTGGCCGTTGCTTTCGCAGCCAGCCAGACCGGAAAGCGAGCGCGCAATTCTGCGTCCGTTTCCTGATCAGCCCCGTTCGTAAGCGCTGCGCCATTCGTGACCGTATCAATGCCAGAAACACTGGTGCCCAACAGGCAAATTGCCCCGACAGCCACATTTCCAGATGATCCAGCCGTTACAGCCTGAACCGGAACAGTGATCGAGGACGTCCCAACCGGCCGAACGTAGCCGCCTGATGCATCAGACCACGTTGAGACGGAGCTATCCTGCACGACCGCGTAGGACACACCAGCAACCGTCCGAACCAGAACGCCCGGCACTACAACTGCTGAGGACTGCGAGGGCGTAAAGCTCGTTAGAGTGACGGAGCCCGTCGCGGCCGTTCCCGGAAGCCTTGTCATGCCATAATCAGCGACAAAGCTGTCGGCGTCTGCGCCCGATGATGTAGCCAGTCGCGTGACAAGCAGGATCTGAATCGCCTGATACTGAAGCCACAAAGCAACGCCAGAAACGCTTTCGAGAAGCGCACGTCCAGCCGTTCCGACAGACAGATCCAACAGCGAGGCGCACGATGCCTGTGCAGCAGCCACGGCCGCGCTGACGGTCGTTGAAAACGATCGGAGATTTAGGGACATGCACGCGCCAGAAACAGAAAAGGCGCCCCAAAGAGCGCCTTGTTGCCGCAAAAAGGGCAATGATAGATTAGGAGTACGCCGACTGTGTCACAAGTACAAGCAAAATCAGGCTGAGAATGATAGCCCTTGAACACTCTGTGTCTGCTTGTCCACGTACTGGATAACGCACAGATACTGCCCGGACCCCTGATCCGTAATCGCGACCGTCGGGGCCTGAGACTGGTCGACCGCGCTCTCCTGCTGCAACTGAGCAAGAACGGCTGCCTGAATATCGCCTTCCTGCATTGGAGACCCGATGCGAGCGGGTAGCCCAACGCCGTAGTCGAGGTGCCAGGGGTAATCGCCAGCATTCGTGCACAGTCGCCGCAGGATCGCCTGCCGTGCTTCTTCTGCGGCGCCGACAACGCCAAGACCACCCGCGCTATCGAGAATCAAATCTCCGCCAATGATGTGAGAAATTGCGCTCATCCTACAGGACCTCCTGTGTTGCCGCCATTATTACCATTAGTGTGGACGTGGCCGTTGAGAGAGTGCTCGTCAGTCTTCACGTCTTCCTCGCCAATCACAGTTTTGTCCGTCGTAATATTGCCCCCAGTGACCGCAAAACCAGATGAGGTGAGGGATGCAGTGCAGTCACCGGCCCTCCAGACAACGCCATTGGTGGTCATGGTTTCGGTAGTCTCGCCAACTCCCGAATAAATGGCGGCCTGTGTGATGTGCCACCACGATGCGCGGCTATCTGTGATCCCATCCGTCTGACCTCCAAGGGCAGGAGGCTGGCCGCATCCGGTCCGGATCAGCAATTCCCCCGGCTGCGCTGGCTTGCCAGTCGCAGGAGACACGGGCGGCATCACAACAGCATCAAACTGAGCCGCGATCACACTCAGATGCTCGGCATCGCCTTCCATCGCCAAGAGCGTGACGTGCTCGTTCATATCCGGAACGCGACAGATGCGGATTGAACCGGCCGCTATTGTAGCAACCGGCAGCCAGCCACTTTCCACATTGTCAGGCTGCATCAGAACCTTAACCGAGTGGTTGACCGGATCGACAGCCGAGACAATGCCGTTCAATGGCTTTCCCGCCCGCGCCACAGCAGCTTCAGCCACGCGGCGCGCCTCATTCAGTGCTGTCACTGTTTCCTCCGTTCGAGGCTTCGCGGTTCCTCAATGTTACGTCCTGCAGAAACGACCCGTCTGCGCCAAATGTGCTGGACACGGCGTCCACTGCGTACGCGTCGTCACCCGTCAGATCCCAGGTACTACCCGTGCCTGAAAACCGCATGAAATGGCGTGGTTCCAGCGTAATCCGACCCGGAATATTGAGAGAAACAGTCCGGTCATGCGCGATGATCTGCCGATAGATCGCCTCTGCCTTGCGCTCAATCTGCTCCTGACGAAGCCCCGGAAACCGATAGCTGTAGAGCGTGCCCGCGTTCTCAGCGAGCGTCCGGGAATGACCATCCGCCGAGAAATACGTCTCAGCCCGCGTTCGTTGCCGGCTGTCCCAAGACATGACATGCACGACCACGTTTTTGCTCGTGAGGAAATCCCGTTCCAGTGTCAGGCTCAGGGCTCCGGCTTGAATGGCCGACGTTGGCCCCGGGTCATTGTAATGAAACGCATGAATATGCGCCCCACTGTCAGACGGTGATCCGACCGGCTTGCACACAATCGTCTCGCCCTCGGCGTACAGATCGCAGCCGAACTCATCCGCAATATACCGCGCCAGATCAAACGCCGTCTGGAACTTGTGATGCGTGGCAGCCGAGGACCGTTTGTGCTCCAACTGCCAGAACTGCCCGGTCATACCCGCAGAGAGTGTCACATCGGCAGTAAGCCCAGCGGCAGACGCCACAGCTTTGATGACCTCCGGTCCTGTCTTGTTCATCCAGGCTTCACGTACCCGAAGATCAAGCAGTTTTGCCAGCATGTCCCGGCACTCAACCTCAACGCGCGTCTCGGTAGGAGACCACTTCACCCGATCAGCAAGCCCGGAAAACACCGTCTTCCAAGTCGCGTTCGTGACAGTTTCATCCCGAAGCTGAAGCGTGACCTTCACGTCAGGAGGTAAGGCTCCATCAGCCGTAACAGGATCGAACCACTTCTTCCCGGCAGCATTCAGCTTCGCCCGATCCACAGCAAGTGTCAGGTCAGCCGTATCCGCCCGCGAATATCGTGTCCGGTTCCAGGTCGCTTGCTCAACGCGCGTCTCCGGATGCTCGACACCATCCACCAGCAGACGCGCCCGGATCGACCGGACAGGCCCGCTTGAACGATGCCCAACTGCCGTGATCGTGCTCTCGCTCAAGATCCAGTCTCCGGCAGTCCTGTCGTTAGAGACGGATCAACGCCCGGGATGACAAGCGGCACAGGCCCCGTTAGCCACGACAGATCCGGATCACTCAACCCATTCGCCTGAGCAATGCGCCACCACTGCGTACTGTCAGACAGTTCGCGTCCGGCAACGTGGTACAACGAGACGTCGCCAGCCGTGACGGTAATCGTCTTGCTCATTGCCCGGAAACCGCCTGTGTATTTTTGAGAGCCACACTGGCCGACTGACTGGCTTCGAGCGCGCCCAGCTCAAGGTGAGCATTGCCAGCAATAGCGAGCAAAGAAGCGGCATTGCCCGTACCGATACTTTCGAGATTCTCGCCCGCCTGAGAAACGACAGAGCCCAACTGACCAACAGTCGATTGCAAACCTGTAATCGTGCCAGAAAGCGCCGTCGGCAGGTTTGCGAGATTTTCACCCGTCGTCGCCATGCCCGATACGCTTGTCAGGGCGTCCTGAGCTTTTGCCAGTGGTCCACCAACACCAATCATGTTCGCAATAGGCGTTACCTGCCCGATGACGTTCTGTGCCGTTCCAGCGATCTCCGATGCCACCGATGACACATCTGCAATCGCGCTTGTGATTGTTTTGAGTGCGCCAGTTACGCCGGAGCCGACGAGAGAGGAGAGGGCGGAGGTGCCGATTGCCGCCGTTGAGACAGGCGCCGTGACAACCTCCAGCTCCATCTCGTAAGGGATGAAGTATCCCTTTTGGGTGTAAGTGTAGGCGTAGGCGCGGATCTTAACCTTCCATAGGCTGTTGATCGCACGAAATGGGTATGTACCCCCCTCATTCCGCATCTGCTCGATCGTTCGCGCCCGAGCCAAGGCGTTAGCACCCTGAAAGCGCCCAGCCAACGTGATACGGGCCGGATCGTTACCGCCCTCGTCGATGATACGATCACCACCCGGCAACTGATGCACGATCAGCGTATTAGCGCCGCCCACCCGAAGCGCTTCAGGAACTTCCACCTCTTCCAGGGTAATCGTCCCCAAGCTGAAGGTTGTGTTTCCACCCGCTCCAGAGAGATAACTGATTGCCGTTTCTGCGTTGAGAAGTGTGCTGGACATTCCGCCTCCGATAAGGCGAGAATCGTAGTACAGGACAGGGGCCAGTACAAGAAAAACCCGAGGCAACACGCGCTTTGCAGCGATGAGCCAGGCCGCAAGACACGGCGTTCATAAGGCAACAAAAAAGCCGCCCGGTGAGGGGCGGCTTGGAGGGTAGGTCTTAACTTTTTAGGACTTTGCGCTTGAGGCTAGCCCTATAATATTCTTGATGAATTCAATTTGGGGACTGGTAAAGAGTGGATCATCTTCATTCTTATTTTTTGCTGATGAAGTCATTCTCATTAGAGAAATAACTATCGACAAAGGTACCGAAGCATATATTACCAATATAGCAACAAGAAGAAGACTCGAGTGCCAGTCTTGCATAGACGATGTTATGACAAGATCATTATAGGTAAGCAATCTAGTTAGCTCACAAAACAAACCGACAAACATACAGAAACTAAGGCAACCAAAAGGGTAGAATATCCACCAACGGAATATACGTTTTTGTTTTTGGTCCTCTAGCGTCTCGTCAATATTAACTACACCTGATTGAGTAATATCACCGTCGGAAAGATCGCCATTCATATCTACCACTTAAATATAACCTAGCTTCTTAAGGCGAATTTCCATAGCAACGCCCGATACATCGAATTTCTCGCAAAGTGTTTTTACTGAAGTGATGCCTAACCCTTTAATCAGAGCAGAAACATATTCTGCGGGCATCAGAAGATCAGCCGCAAAATTATTTGCTTCAGTTTCGATGGGGTCGAAGTTGTAGATGTTGAATTCTTTGGTGGAATCCCGAGGCCGCTCGCCATGTTGCAGAAAGTGATGTCCGAGCTCGTGGGCAACGGTAAAACGGATACGACGCTCTGGCTCAAATCGGCTTACCAAAATTTTTGGTTGACCATGATTGCCGGTTGGCAAGTACCAGCCGCTTACATTCACCTCCTCAAAAGGTAAATTTCCAATCTTAATGTCAGCTTTTCGTGCGATTTTCTCAGGGTCTATCGGTAAGATACCTCTCGTCCAATATTTATCGAGGACCTCTTGGGGGGTCATTTTTTTCATTGTCATATTTGGCCTCCCATCATCTACTAACTGTCTTTTCATCAATCGAGTGAGTTGTTGCTCCCAGTCTCGCTCAATCCAAAGAGCACTATAAGTTTCGCATATATGTCCGCATTTTCCGCACGCGGCAATATCTGCGCGCAGCCCAAATCACAACCGAGACAATAACGCTCTCACATTTGAGGGGTTTAGCGCCACAAAAAAAGCCGCCCCGAAGGGCGGTTCCATAGTTAGGCAGCGACTAGGCTGCGTTTAGGCGCTCGGGCGTTGCGACCCTTCAAAGTCTCGCCCCCGAGGAAAGCCCCTTCGTGCTGGACCTTCACGGTAGCCACCACAAACCCCAGGCAGAATTTCGCAAAGTCCTCCAGCGAGTATTCCAGCGGCTCAATCCCCGGCTTCCGTTCCCGCGTCTTCGGGTCAATGTCCCGATCAGGCCAGAGCAGTGCCAGCTTCCCGCCGCAGTTCTGGACCTGATAGACGTTCTGGAAGTCGCCATTCGCCACGACGTACAGCCCTTCCTGAACGAAGCCGCGAACCTCCTGCCAGATCACATAGTCCCCGCGCCGAACCTCGGGATACAGGCCCATGTGATCAATCCGCATGAGTTTATTCGGAGAGCTTGCAGTTCCTGCCAGTGCCAGCGCGCTCATGACGCTGCCTCCGACCTCTTGGCGAAAGGGCGAGGGGGCTCCTTGGCCGAGAAGATGGCACAGATCTTCGCCAATCCTTTGTCAGTAAAGACAACTTGAGGCTTCTTGATTAGTCGCCCTTCGCTATTGGTGTATTGGAAAGGCTTGTAATTCAAGTATCCAAGCTTTTCCTTATCTGAATACCCCATCCAGATTTCTTTTGCCCGGTCTCGATATATCCAATTGGTGCGGTTGCATTCCTCAATGAATGCATCACGAGGCCATGAGCAGGCTTTTGCGGTCTGAGTGAGGGTATGGAACCCCCGCATACCAGCAAGTGTTTCGAGTGCACGCGCCTTAGGGGCCACTTCGTCAATCAGGGCTTTCTGGCGCTCGATTTCGAGACGGGACTCTTCTCTCTGTCGTTCCAGCGCAGCCTGCAGAACCGTTACAGCCCGAAGCGCCAGCTCTTCCGGCGTCTCTTCCTTCGCCGCGACCATGTACCCGCCCGTCTTGCGGATGGAGGGAAGGATCTCTCCGACTACCTTTTCTTCGAAGACCTCTGCAGTCGGCAGGTTTGAACGCATCACGAGGCGATACACATCCCGTTCAGGGATAACCGAAAACCCTCTCAGATTTTGCCCCTTTTCCGTGAGGCCCATTTCTAACGATTCGTTATAATTGATCTTTTTCAATGACTTGCAATGGTCGCTTAACGCCTTGCTGGCATTGGAATAGCCAAGCGCCTCAGTTACCTCGTTGCCGATAAAATAAGCCTCGCTTTGATATTCGAAGCCACGAACTGAATGCCCTTCAAATGCAAAGGCTACTATTGCGCTGCTCATGCTGCGTCTCCTTCGCTACGAAGGGCAGGAAAGAGTTTGAGCAGTCGCTCCCGATGCTCACCGCCGTAAAATACTTCATGGCTTACGTCCTCATCATCGAGGGCTTCGAGCATGTCTCCAGCAATCTGAAGCATCTTATCCCGAGAGGGTGGATTGTTGATGCTGAGCATCTCGATAACGCTTTCCCAGATCAGGCACAATTTTGTGCACTGGTCACCCGCGATCTTCTCAAGATCTTCACGCGAGAGAGCCTTGATTGCATCTCTGAAATCAATCTCAACGGTATTGAAGATCGTTTTTGCGCCTTCAGACGCAGGTGTGCTATCGTGGCTCATGGCCATTTCCTTTCAGAGGGTGGTTGTTGAGGCATCGGGGGTGGTCTGCAAACTGGCCCCTGATGCCTTTTCTGTTTCCAAGCCTATCCTGACAAGACGTCGAAACGCCGCTGCCCTGGATGGCATCCCTGCATCTATTCCCCAATTATCAACCAAGCTGATTTCATCATTGGACATCTCAACAATGAGGCGCTTGAATGAGCCAGGGGGCCTTTTGCGCGGATATTTCGGAATCTGTTGAGGCATACGCACTCCGATAAGTGTATGTGCACTGATTGTGCATTGCATTTATGCGTCAAGGCATTACGCGCCGTCAAGCATGATTTGCATGTAAAATGCTGTGCGTTTAATTATCATCGAAATTGCAGATTCGAGGATATAACGTGGCCATCCAGCGAACTCAGAAGAAGGCGGGAAAGTCGGAAAGCCTTACAATCCGCCTTGATCCCAAAATGCGGTTTGCATTGGAGTTCGTCGCGCGTCTGAATGGGCAAACGATCACGAAAGTCATTGAGAGGGCCGTGACAGAGGCTGCCGATCGCACCAAAGTGGACGACGGAGGGAATGGCTACGATGCGGCGAATTGGCGCAATTACTGGGATGTTAGCGAGGGCGTTAGGGCAATTAAGCTAGCAAAGGATGAAAACACTCACCCATCATTTGAAGAAGAAGAAATGCTGGATTTCGTGCGGCAGCATTGGAAAATATTTTCGGTAGACCAGAAATTATCTTATTTGCGGCGCGAAAATATTGAAATCATTTGGCCGTTGATGCCGACTCTTCTTGATACGTGGAGAGAGACAAAAGCCTCTCCTGATCGCTCGAAAGCAGCAAGTATGATGCAGGCGGCCCTTCTGAAAGCTGGAATGACCCCGAAAGCTTGGGCAGTGCCTCATATTCCTGATCCAGGTTTGGACAATGAAATCCCTTTCTAATCCATCCCATTGACCCGAATCCGCTCTGCCGTGGAGGGGTATTCCCCTCCACCCCAAACACCAGCACGTTACGGAGCATGGCTTACCTTTTGACGTAGGCGTATCCGTCAGGGTTTGTTTCAGGATTTTCGGCTAACTTTTGCAATTCCTGGTCCGCTCTAAGGTCGAGCGGAACTTGATGTGCGTTTACGATCCCCAGCACGTCATTAGACGTATGCTGCACACAAAAACCCATCGCATAATCAAAAGGCATCGGCCCGTGATTGGGGCCACCATACGTCATGTTCTGCCTCACACATGCGATATCCTTGTTCGCGTAGTGCGGGAATGTGCATCCAGACAGGGCAAGAAGCGACAGGGCGGCGAGAGGAGTGAGGCGCATGATGTGAGCGTACACATCTATTCGCTATTACTCCAGCAGGAGAGGTCGCACTATCCCCTTGGTCTTGCGCCCCGGATCATTCGTATTATCAATTTGAGAAAGATCAGGAAACGCGAAAGGGCCCCATGTCTCGTAAGGATAATATCGTCATGCCATCTGATGATGAAGATGCTCTGATCAATCAGGGCATCTCTATGGATGCGGACAATCCGGAACTTACTGTCGCTGACATTCAGGCTATGTTGCCACCCGTGCAGGTTGTCCCGAGCCCGGTTGCAGTCAAGCGTATCCGCTCCCTTCGAACTGAAGCCGACTACGAGTAGGCACTGCGCGAGATCGAACAGTAGTTTGACAATGAGCCTGTTCGCGGAACGCCGAAGGCCGCCCGCTTTGATGCCCTTACGGCCGCAATCAACGAGTACGACAAGAGGTGCGACCTGTCTGACCTCACTTGAGATGGCAACGGCTCGAAACTGTGTAAGATGCTCAGATGCGCCGTACGCTCCTGCTTACCTTCCTGACCGTTGCGCCCGTATCCGCCTTGGCTGCGCCTGCATGCACCGACGTGAGCCCAAACGGACAACTTCCCACGCAATCAAATGCAGGCCCGGTCCTGTGCAATCAGTTCTACGCCACCCAGCAGTCGCTCGAATATAAAGAACCCCTTTGGTCCACTGAGCACCTGACGGAAGAGGGCGTTGAACAAGCTGAGAAACTACAGGGAAGGGCAGCCTTTCACGCCGATCTGCGGCTCCCACTTGGACAGCGCGCCGAACTGACTGACTACAAGCGGTCCGGATGGTCACGAGGCCACATGACGCCAAGCGGGGACGCCTCAGACAAGGCCTCCCGCGCCGAGACATACGCACTCTCGAACGTCGTGCCGCAGTCCATCGCCCTGAATACTGGCCTATGGAACAAGATTGAGCGCGATGTGCGCAGCCTGGCCGCCAAAGATGGCGAGGTCTTTGTCGTCACCGGACCAGCGTTTCGCGGCGATGCGGGAACAATCGGCCAGGGCCACGTTCGTATTCCAACTTCGATCTGGAAAGCGGTTTATGACCCGTCGGAAGGAGCAGTCGCGGTGATTGTCTGCAAAAACGTCTTCCAACCAACATGCGGGCAGGTGCCTATTGAAGCGCTGATCCGCGTTACCGGCGTAGATCCATTTCCCGGCACCGCAACGATAGAAAAGAACAAACATTTAGTTATCGAAGGCTGGCCGAAGTAGCTACCCAAGGTAATTGACTCGAATCCAAGACTAGTGCGCCCATCCATTACGGAGGGCTAAATATGTCTCGGTTACGGTGTTTCGTTAATAAGTCGTTATACGCTTTTGTTATTGCAACAGGACTGTTCGTAACAACCCCGACAGCCCAAGCATTCCAGCCGCCACAACCAAAGCCGCAGGTGACAAAACCCTCCCAAGACGTCACCCTCCTGGACGGCGGCCACTACACCAACGTGGACGGCAAAAGCATCCACTCCCCAAGCCATACGACGGGCAACCGCGTTCCTGCCGGGGCTTCAGCCAAATGCGGCGATGGCTCATACAGCTTCAGCACGCACCATCGCGGGACATGCTCGCATCATGGTGGGGTGGATGAATGGCTGTAGTTTGACCGGACTCCATCTCAAATGCTCCGCTCCTTATTTGTTCAAGGAGCGGACTTATGCCCGAAAAAGAGAAGCCCAAGATTGGTTACGATACCCCTGAAGAGGCCAAGGCATCGCTTGAGCGCTTTCAAAAGCGTGTCGATGCTGGTGAGCCGATTATGCAGTACGTTATTGACCAACCCCTGAGGATTGGGGCGGGACAATCAGGAGAGCTGGTAATCGACTGCCCGAGCATGCAGTTTGTTGGGACGGACCAGGCTTCTGTCGTTCGGACCCTAATGACGAAGGAAGCAGTACAAATGTTCTTCCATTACATTCGGGAAGCTGAAAAAACTCAGGGGCCAATCTGGTCAGAAGCTCCCAAGCCTCGGGTGATGGACTGATCATTCCCGGCATAGTCATTTCCTTTGCAGAATTTGTCATCACCGCCCCCCGCTAACCCCCGGTAAACTCACGCCAGCCCACGAATCATACATCCCGTTGCTGGCCCGGCTTTCTTTCTGCGCGTTTGCGGTCATCTTGGCTTCAATGTGCGGGACCAGAACGGACGCCACCTGCTGGCCGCCGATCTGGAGGTTTACCTGGATGGGCTGGCCTGACTGTGTAGCTTTTTCCGACGTATGGAAGAGCTGGAATGGATCAAGTTTATCCTTCCACGTCAGGTGGTAGTTAGGGTTGTCGTACCCGTATCGATGGTCGAGGCCTCTAGCTTGATTGGCTAGAAGGTGAGTTCCTGTTGCCGTAACCGCCGCAGTAGCTCCCCATGGGCCTGCGACACGGCCGCCAACTGCAGCACTCAGGCCAAGCTCCCAAAGCCATGAAGGCACGATCGATACCGCTTTACTTATCAGCGTAGCGGCCCCAACCATGCCCTTGGCAAAATCTCCTATCTGCCCTGCCATTCGGCTCATGTCAGTTGGGTGGGCTGCCATGTACGCTGATGTGTTGTTCAGTGCGTCCGTCAAGCTGTTCAGAACCTTGATTCCCGGCCCCTGAGCGAACTGCCCAAGCGAAAACTCAAAGCGCTCCCATGCAATTTCTGTCCGCTGCTGCGCAGCTTTTGAGCCTCCCTCCAATGCATTAACCGATGCTGTGGCATTAGTCCTTCGAGCCGCAGCAGCCTGTCTGGCAACATTTCCGCTTGCTCCGTAGGTCTCATTAACGAGATCCGAGACGTTCATGCGCTGGATCATTCCGAGCAACTCCGGATGACGGGGAAGCAGGGGAGCAATATTCTGCGTAATCCAACCGATTGGATCTGAGTATAGCTCCTGTTGACCTTTGAACTGACCATTTCGACCGACAAGGCCAAGACTCTGGAAATATTCAAAGTCGGCATTTTTCATGCGCGGATGAAAGCCGCCAAAAAGGTTTTCAAGAGACCGCACCTGCATGCCGGCCTTGGCAGGGGCGATGTCGATAAAGTGGGCGAGATTGAACATGCCCGTATCGCTCATCTGCTGTGCCGCAGCACCTGCTGAGCGGCTGAACTGAAAGAAATTCTTCCCCTGCATGAACTGCCGATTGGCGAAGATCATTCCCATAGCGGAATCCGTGGACGCATTCGCGCGTCCTGCATCGAACTGCCCTGTAGCGGGATTGTAGAATCGATTTGAGATATCCTGCGCCCGAACAAAGTTCGCACTCTCTCTGAGCGCAGCTGGCCCATCCTTTCCAAGAAGCTGAAAAGAGCGATCAACACGGCTCAAGATATCTGCGATCGCAGGCACTTCGCCCATCCGTCCACCCGACAAGTCGTAGGCTTCTGACACAAGCGTGGCTGAATCTGGGGCATTGATATAAGGGTTTGTCCGTCTGATGCGATCAGCTTGTGTACGCAACGCGGCAATATTCACCTTTGGGTCGCCAGACATAGACAAGAAAGTCTGATCATAGGCTCCAGCCTGCTCAAATCCAGAACTCAGGACGTGCCAGCCAAGATAGCCAGCGAACATTTCAGGCAATGTGAGGACATGATGTTCACGGGGAACGCGCATGCTCCCAAGTGCGCGCGCTCCAGTCATCGCCCCAGATCGGGCAGCTCTTACAGCTGTTCGGGTGCCTCTGCGCATTCGAGAAAGGCGAGACTCTCGAGGCGCTTCGCCATCAAAAAAAGGTTCGTCAAAGTCATGCCATCCCTGCGGTCCATAGGGCGCGCCATGCAGCGCGAAATCTGGCCGATATCCGTTATCGTAGATCGTGTCTGCTGCGCTCGGCTGTGAGCGATAGGTATTCCTGTACTTGAAGTTCAGGTCGCCGGAGCCCGACGCCCCAAAGCCTGGGATGACAGCGACGCCGGTTCCAGGCGCTCTGGGAGCGGGCAACAATAGCTGAGGACGTCCTGGCAGCCCTTCAGCCGCTGCGGGGAACGGCGTGACGTAATTTCCAGTAGCGACAAATGAAGGAGCCCGCTGAGCTGCGGTTGCTGCGCTTAATGCCATATTGGCCGCTGAAGGCCGACTGGAAGTGCGGGTTGAAGTTCCCTGATTGCTACCTGTCGAAGCACTACCAGAAGAGGCCGAGGCCTGACGAAACCGCCCAGAGGCAGACGCTACATCCCGAGCGGCTTTTGCGGCACGTTCCAAATCAGACGCCAGCCCACCAGCGAGCCGACGAGCGCCACCGAGAGACGAAACCATGGAGACAAACCCCATGTTCACATCTTTCTGGCGCTCAAGAATGCGATCCATTCCACGCAGCATCTCGCCAATTGGGCCAGAAACCTTCGTTGCATCCGCGACAAAGGATACGCCGATCTGATAGGCTTCGATGCTCATGATGATTCCTAACGTGAAAACAGGCTTGGATTTCGAGCGATACTGTTTTGATCAACTCCAAATTCGTGGCTGGAGCGTTCGCCACATTGGCGCTGCTGGAGATTTTGGCTGCGACCTTCTGGCGACCACTGGAAAGTCAGTCGTTGCGATCCAATGCAAATATTACAGCAAGCCTGTCGGGCCAAAATGCGTGCAGGAAGTCTTCGCCTCGCTGCATTATCACCGTGCGACCCATGCGGCTGTCGTTTGCAACTCAGGGTTTACGGCGGCATGTCGAAAATTAGCCGCGGCCACCAAGGTGGCTCTGGTCGAAGCCGACAATCTTGGATCTCTTACAGAGAGGCTTGGCGTTGATGCAGACGGAATCAGGAGAACACCAGGCGTCAAACGTGCGTGCATTCACTGCCGCCAGCCCATACGCGTTCCTCTAGAGGGAAAGGCGTTGAGGTTGAGATGCACACTCTGCTGGGAAGAGGGAATGTATGACCGTGACGGAGGTGAGCCTCTTCCCACCAAGCGGTCCAAAAAAAAGCCGCCCTGTGAGGGCAGCTTCTAAGAGAAGATTCAGGCTCTTATTGTGAGAATCCTGGATTAGGATGGGGCTTTCCAGGCGGGTAGACCGGCTCTCCAGTCTCCGGGCAAATGTAGATATAAGGTTTCACAGGACAAGAATCATCCGCTGCATGCGCAGCGGGTGCAGAGATAAGGCTGCCCGCAGTCAGAGCAAAAAGAAACACTTGAAGCAGCAAGATTCTTTTCTTCATGACGTTCACTCTCTGAGTTGCTGTTTGCCGCTCATGACGACAACCAATTCTGGTCACAGGTTTTCGAGTCTATGCAACAAATAATGTCTATTTGTTAACGAATATGACCAACACTCGGATTCCGCTTTAGACGCAAGGCCTTCAAATCTCATCTTCATCAAGGCGCATATTCGGCAGCGGCCTTCCCTGAAGCACTCGAACAATAACCTTGGCTATCCCCTGAGCCACACAATCCTCATTTCGATGCGCTGCGACCGCCAATTCGGGGCGAGGGGGCTGATAGTTGGTCTGTTCCAATCGACCCATCTCGAACACAACGGCCTTGATGTCGTCCGATCCGATAGAAGCGTGAACCCGCAAAGCCGGTTCTGACACGCGTGTCCCGTAGCTGTCGCGCATGTCGCCCGTCCGCAAGCCGGGATCGTCTGGGG
This sequence comes from Gluconobacter sp. NFX36, assembly GCF_049887835.1. Classification (NCBI taxonomy): domain Bacteria; kingdom Pseudomonadati; phylum Pseudomonadota; class Alphaproteobacteria; order Acetobacterales; family Acetobacteraceae; genus Gluconobacter; species Gluconobacter sp. NFX36. The sequence goes on from NZ_JAGEKJ010000005.1 coordinate 203,250, forward strand.
TAAATCCCTGGCGAATACGGTCATCAATCGTGCTGTCAGCCAATGACGCGGTAGGCAACCCACTCTCTGGCCCATCGAGGTAGTGACCAAGCTGAGCCTGCGTCTCGGTTTTGATCCGGTCTGCACCATCCTGCACGCCGCGATGAACGGCAGCGGGAAGGGCGGGCAGCACGCGTTCACGCATGAACTGCTGAAACGAAGCAATGTCTTTGAACTGCCTCATCCGCCCCTCCGATGGAATGTCATGGTGTCCCAGTCGCACACTTCGCCGTTCATTTCCCGGAGCGCCACGCAAGCGGCCATTCTCCGGGCATTGGACCAGCCTTTAGCCACGTCCCACGCTATCCCGTGGTCTGCCAGAAACAGCAGCTCCTGAAACAGCGGGGACCGGCTCAGTTTTTTGCCGTGTCTTTCGCGGCCTCGTCGGCACCTTCAGGCGAGAGCATCTTCTGAAGCTCAACGACGCCAGTGTTGCCGATCTTGCGCGCCAATTCTTTCACCTCATCTTTGGTGGAAGGAAATTGAACAGGAACGCCATCCACGCTCGTGACGGTAGCAATCATCTGCGCATAACCAAGCCATGCACCCGCAGCCGCACCCGACATAGCCGAACCAGCAGCCTCGATGAGATCCAGCATATCGCCCGGATCGATCTCCTTGAGTCCCAGCTTGCGGCCATCAGGGAGAGTGATTTCAGAAGGAATACTCACGAGATTTTTGTCCTGGTTGAAGCGAAGAAGTTACAGGTCTGATGAACCATGCCCTCGGCCTGCCACGGGTCAGTGGTGAGGGAGAACGACACACTGGAGAACTCCCACGTCGTTGTGGTGCCATCAGGCTCTCGGACGTACTGGTAGATCTTGCCAGTATTGATGGTTCCGGCGTTCCAGAAACTGCTTTCGATAGCCGCCACCAGATTATCCAGACCCGCATTGGCTCGCGCAATCTGAAACGAGCCGCGCCAGCCGTTCGGTGTGTTGAACTCGACCGGTGTGGAATTAAGCGGGTCTGCGCGCTGCTGGCGCACTTCCTGATTGGCCTGAAAGCGCGTGACGTCTCGCAGATCAACGCGAGTGCCATTCCAAAGCAGGGTGATCCGGCAATCCCGGCCAATACTATACGGATTTGCCATCACTTAGCTCCCGCTGCTGGTCGTGACAGTGACGGTCGTTCCGCCCTGCAAGTTGACGATGAATTTCTCAACGATGCCCTGATACCGAACGGCTACGTCAGCCTGGAGATAACCAAGCGCAGTCCGGTCCTGCGTGTTGTTCGAGGTATCGCAAACAACCGTGTAGGGGATTGCTCCGCCGTAAAGACCCAGCAGTCCTGCATCAAGCATCGTCTTCAGGAAGCCGAGCAGCGTGGCCCGAACGTCTCCGAACAGATCGTCGTTGATCACCTCGCCGATATAGACGCCCATTCCAGTGGCAAGCGTTTCGGCAATGTAGTTGGTCAGGCGCGTGTAATTGTCGCCACTGACCGCCGCGCTGGACGACGTATTGTGGCCCAATCGGCACGACCAGTACGAACCGCCCGGAGAAGGGTTGGCGATGACGTCAATCCCGACCCCGAACAGCGCCGTCAGTTCCGCGTCGGAATACGTCAGCGCCTGACCGACGGATGTGAGGCCTGATTTCTGGCTCCCGACAATTCCGGCCAACGCCTTGTTAAGGCTTGACTGCTCAGGCGACAGCGCGGCCAGCTTACCAGCAGCAAACAGGGACGGCGGAACCAGCATAATGCCATTCGTGTCGTCGTTCCAATATAGCCAGTCGCCGTGCATGACCTTTAGCGAGTAGGAGCCAGTCACGCCAGCGGAGGCAAGACCCGTCAAGGCGTTGGCAACAGACATGCCGGACACAAACGACGTCACCATGTATGTGCCTTCGCCAAGGCCATACTGCTGCTGGGTGGTCCACGAAGACGTATCTGTCAGCCCGGCAAGGAGGCCGATCGCGCAGCCGGTATTACGCAGCGCATACATGCCTGTCCGGTTTGCTGTACCGTCAGTCCCGAGAAACTGAGTTGTCGTTGGCGCGCCGCCATCGGATCCGCCTGAGAACGTGACAGTGCCAGCAGCCAGCGCAGGGACCGTGCTTGGAACAGTCGCAACCACCAGAGCGGACGCGTCTGCAACGAGAGCGGCTGCGATTTCTGTCCAGGTTGTGCCCGTATAGCTCGATGTTCCGAACGTTGCATGGGAGACAGTCAGGACGTAATTGCTCCCCGATCCCGCTACGAGTGTTGCCGTGATGGCGTTACCGGCCACGCCAGTGCAGACCGCAGTAAGCCCGACCGTTCCAAGCGTCCCTGTAGCTGCTTTGTCAGTGCCATCTGTCACGCGAACGCAGCGGAAATCGCTGGCACCCTGTAGCAACGCCACATTCACAGCAACGCCGATATTCGTGGCTAGAGCCTGCTTGGTGCCAAATGCGGCCAGATAGTCGCCCATGCCGCCGATGATGACCGGCTTGCCGACTGCGCCCCACGAGGCCGTACCGACAACGCCGAGACGGTTGGAGGACACGCCGTTGATGACAGTCTGCGGCTGAACAATCTGCACGTACATGGCAGGGACAGTCAGCCCCGTCGTGTTCAGCGAACCGGCCTGATAAATTTTAACCACGGATTATTCTCCTGAAACCGGAACGGCGTAATTGCGGATCTCTGGATCGTCCGTGGTGGAGATCTGCTGACCCACATCGAACCCGTAACCTCCACTGACAACGACGTAGGTCACGGCAGTGGTGTCAGACCCGGACGTTGCCGATCCCGTTGCGTCAGAGGACGTTCCACCCGACGTCACGGCAGTGCCACCGCTCGTCACCGCCGCACTAGACGTGCTTGAACTAGCGCTGGCAGAAGACACGCTCCCGCCAGACAATACTGTCTCGCTCATGTTTTTTTCTCGCTATTGGGGGAACGCAGCCAGATTGCCGCCAGCGTCCTCGATCACGTTCCCAGCCGCGTCCATCGCCAGGCCGGAGTAGGGCTGCTGTGCCAGCAACACGAGGTTGCCCGCCGCATCCAGATAAACTGTCTCGAAATTGTCCGTGAGAACGCCCGTTGTCGGCAGGACTGAGCCGAACGAATGAAGCGCCAGACCCGCATGCGTTACGACGTTGTTGTTCCCAATGCCCCACAGCATCTGAGGCGCGGCCTGTGTCTGGACCGTGTCGTAGGTCACTTTCCAGAGCAGGTCGCGGCGGTAGATGCTGCTTGTTTGTTGGGTGTCGACGTCCTGGGCGCCCGCAAACTTGATCTGCGAAAATGTGCCGTCCGTGTTCGGGATGAACCATTCCGCCGAAGCTGCGGCTTCAAGAGCGGACCCGAGAGCATCACGCCCTTTCCACGAGCCAGACCAGAGCGAGACCCGAAACAGTGTCTCCTGTCGTCGTGTAACTCGCTTCTGTGTGCCAATCCCGCCTGTCCGCGCGATGATCTGACGGGCATTTGGCACGATGACCGTCGCCCCACGCGGGTAGGCTTCTTCGACCTGCTGAGCTAGCGCCATAGCGATCGTAACGGCCGTATCATCAGCTGTGACAGCGTACGACACAGACGTTGCGTTTGGCGTGTCACTTCCGTCCTGAAACAGGATCTGAGCGCCCACGATACCAGCAGGCGTGACATCATCCGGGATCGACACCGTCAGAGTGTTGTCGTCCACGGCGAGGATCACCGTGCAGCCCGAAATAGAGACCGTCCGCCACGGGTAATCCAGCGCGCTATCAATGCGCTTGTAGCTGGATCCCATCGGCATGACAGTGACGTAATCAACGCCCTTACTGAGACCGCACGCCCCAGTCTGATCAGAGGGCAGCAGCCATCCGCGCCGGATAATTGTGCGTCGCCCGCTGATGGATGAGCCTGTCAGGCCATTCGGGTAAACCAGACCAGCCAGCGTCATCGCCAGTGCGGTAGAAGTCGTTCCGATATCTGCCACGTCACACCTGCTGAACGCGCATGAGGCATTTCGTCCCGTATTGCGAGACTTCAACGCCCTCGATCACATAGGAGCGCCCCAGATCGTCAGTCGCCGTCATATAAACCTGCGGGTTAAATCCGGGCATGACTGGCAAGAGAAGCTGATAGACCGCAGCCTTGATGGCGCCCGGAATAGAGCTACCAGACGCCTCGCCGCTACCTTTTAGCAGGATGGAGCAGGGCCACCCTGAGGCCACGGCAGACGCACTACCGCCTCCGGATGTGCCGTAATCGTCCTGATACCCAGCCAGCGGGCAGGCGGACGAACTCTCATCCCCCGTCGCGCCATCCCCTGACGACGCATTCCCAAACAGGGAAATCGTTCGGTCACACAGGATACACAACGGCGGCTGGAACGCCTCGAAACGAGCAACAAAATAGTTCTCGCCGCCCGTGACAAGAATATCCCCGGCCTGCACGTCCGTCGTATCGAACAGCCCGAACACAGCGGGTTTTCCCCACAGCGTCGGAGCCTTGAACGAGAACCCGGCATCGTTGTTGAACGCTGCCAGAAACGACGCGTGCGGCGAGGCGAGGGGATCAATCAGGCTCGTCGGACGATACTGGATCGTCTCAGCCCCGATGCGCTTGGCAGCCTTGCCGTAGCCACGCGCCGTCAGGGCCTGCAATCGAGCCTGATCCATGGGTTATTCCCCTTCGGGCTTATCGGGTGGAGGAATCTCAGGCGCCGGTTCTGGCTCAACCTCTTCAGGAGTACTGACCGGCACCGCTTCCGGCACAACTCCCTCATGATAGGCTGGCTGGCCCGGAGAAAGCGCGGTCGTGCGTCCCTCTGCCGGCGTCAGGTTCCCCTTGCTGTCCACAAGGTGGCCGACGGCAGCATTGGAGCCCGTGACGCGGATCACAGTCTCGCCTTCAAGTGGAACATTCCCCGGCTTAGCCTCTGCAACGTCACCGAACGGGTGCTTCAGGTGATCGTAGGTCTGCGCGATAGCCACCACGAAGCCGTCCCGGATATGAGCCCAGGCAGTACGCGGAATGGCGTAGCCGGTCGCGGTCGTGATGACCGGATCGTCAAGATTTTCCATATCTCACCTCAGATGATGATTTGAGAAGACGAGTTTTGCAGGTCAGGTCCTGGCAGTATTCCGAGGAACCCGCAGAGGCGACGACGCCAGAGATCGTAAAGTCCCATCCGGTCCGACACCTCGTTGCGATTGTGCTGCCAGACAGCAGCCCTGTCCGTGTCGAGATTGTCAGACGCCCCGAGAATGGCCGTTTCAAGCGGATAAAGCTGAGACAGATAAAGCCGGACCTGCTGCAATTCCGGAGCGGCAAGATTGTTCATCCGCCATTCGTTCTGCCCATACGCCTCGAAAAAACGCCACGATGACCGGCCGGACGCATCGGACCCGATTGCGGGATAACCGAGAAAGCGGCGAATGTCCGTTTTCTCGGCATCCGTCAGTGGTCCTGTGGTGAGGCTGGCACTTCCAGACATTCAACAGGCTCCCAGTTGGCCCCGCGCTCAATCAGTAGAGCAATCGTGACGGGATTAGTGACAACCTCACCCGCTTCCCAGTGAAACACGCCTTTGTTGTGAACTGCCTCAATGAAGCCGTGCGGCGATGTTAGACGAATTGAAGGCGGGAGAGGGGGAGCGTCACTACTTCCCCCTATGGTTGCCGCCCTGACGTTAGGACGGCGGGCCATTACAGTGTCTCGATCACAACGCCACGCTTCAGGTAGCTGTTGCTTGCCGTAGGAATGACAGTTGTGCTTGCCGTCACGTCCGTAGGCAGCGCGAAACCGCCGATCCAGTACCATGACTGCGCAATGATCTGACGCAGACGATCCAGCGGCTCACGAGTGACCATAGCCACACTGTCCACCATCTCGATCAGCGCGCTATCTGCATCCGGCAGATCGGAATAACCGGTCCCCTGGAAGTTGCCCTCAACAAGAGCACCCTGACCCAGAACCAGAGCGCGGTGGATTGCGCCTGCGCCCAGAGAAGTCTGCTGCGGGGCTTCAGTCGTCGGAATGAAGCGAGCACCGAGCAGTTCAATGATCGTGCCGTCGCGGTAAGCCTCGGACCCGTAAGCGCCGCGATACAGGTACTTGAAGTCTGGATCACGAAACAGCCCGCGAAGCTGCGAATTGTCCAGATGAACGTGATACGCCCCGTCAATCATCGGCACATTGTTGTTCTGAAGCTGTGCAACAGCCTGATTGATGCAATCCATCGTTAGGTTGTCGCCCGGAACCCAGTTCGAAGAGCCATACGTTCCAGTTGGGGCAATCAGTCCTGCCGTGGTTGTGCGGGCGTTGGGGCGCACAACAAGAGGGGCTGTGGCCGCGATAACTGGCTGTCCTTCAGCTCCATCAGACTGCGCCACATTCCCAGAAAATGTGAGAGTGCCAGAGATGCCGCCCGGGGCGGTCGAGACGTTAGTGGCGTCTGCCGTGGCACCAGTCAGCGTATAAGCCTCTGATCCGACAGTAACGGTCATACCCGTGCTGCTGCCAACGCCAACTACCTGCCCGTTGTAGATGACGCGTTCAAAGCCGCGAATATCGTCCACCGCCACAGATGTCCCGGCTGCCGTAAGTGCTGTCCGAACACGAGTGTTGCCGCCCAGATACCCCCCTACGCCATTGTTGGCACCGCCAAACAGTGCGTTGCGTGCAAGGCGGTCCAAAGACTGCATGGCCTGAATACCGTTCCGGTTGGCATTGACCAGAAACTGGCTGGCGATACCGACGCGGGACGTGACCATGTTCAGGTCAATCGTATCGCCATACTGATTAAGCGTGAGAGAGAACTGCTCAACATCCCACGGCGTAGAAGTCAGGCCGTTATCGAAGTTGGTGTTCTGCGTGGGATTCATCGGCGTCGTGACAGGAGCCTTGAGGCCTGCACGGGTTTTGGTGATTGTCTCACCGATGCCAACGCTGAAAGTCTCGCGGTCTGCCGCCGCACGAAAGCCAAGCTTGGACTTCAGACCATTCTCAAACTCGCGGGCCAGAAAGCCCTGCTGAATGGCGGCCTGAAGTTGGACTGGAAAATTCTCAATACCCATTTGGGCGTGTCCCTGTGTCTGTTGATTCTGATTACGTGCCATCAGGCACAGTCACGCCGAGCATCAGCCAGGCGGGGAAACTCGATTACTTGGAGGCGAGGAACTGGCGCTTCTGCGCTTCATAGTCCTTGCCATCCATCGTGCGGGCATTGACTGGCTCAGATGCCCCCGGCTTAGGAGCAGGGGCAGTGATCGTCCGCCCCTGTTCGGCGCCCGTTTTCGGTGGCTCACCAAAAAGATAAGCACGCTCCGTTTTCGCGGCCTCAAGTGCCTCTGTCAGCCCTTCGAACTTGCCATCTTCACCACGCTTGACCGCTGAAAGATCGACCAGCCGAACCACATCAGCGGGGTTATGCGCGCCGAGCCGGGTAGCAAGCGTTTCTGCCTGCGCTTCCATAACAGCTCGCTCACCAGCAGTTTTAAGCTGCGTCAACGCCGCTTCGTGATCTGCTGTGGCCTTTTCCGAGGCCGTCTTGGCTTCCGCGAGTTGCGCCTCAAACGCATTCTTCTGGGTCTCCAGCTGGCCCTTGAAGCCGTCGCGCTCTTTGCGGGCGCGATCAACGTCCGCATGGGCATCTTTCAGTTCCGCTCGGATCGCCTTGATATCAGCGCGCGCGCGTTCAAGCTCTCGGACCATGTTCGGGTCGACGGGGTTTTCTTCGGACATCAGTCCCTCATGTGGATTACGGCATCAGCCGCGTGATTACGCTGTCACCTGATGGGACAGGGTCTTGCCGGCGTTGCTGTCTTTGCGGGTCGTTTCAGCACTTTTAGCTAAACGGGTACCCTTGGACACTTCATCGCGGATCTTCGCCCACTCTGACGCAGCATCAGCAATGCCAATGCGGGCTGAATAGATCGTGCAAGCCGTTTCGTTGCTGATCAGGCCGCCATCAACGGCTGTGACCAACCCTTGCGCCAGCTGGAGCAGTTCAGGCTCGGTTGGCGCAAACCACGGAGGCCAGTGCAAACCGATCCCAGACGGGTCAAGGTTCGTGACGGCCGTTCCGTCGATCTTGAGGCCATCGTTCACAGCGTGCGTAAACTGACAGATCATCCTGAGCAGATCGCACAAGCCCGCTCCGTAGGACTGCCGAAGACGATCAGCCAGCCAGATCAGCGGCAGGCACATCATCTCCATCGCGCGGCCCGACTGCGCTGCACTGATCTTGTCGGCATGCGCCCGGTTTCCATGGAGTTGCTCAAGCACGATAGCCCGCAATTCCCGGTAATGCCCGAGAACCGCCTCAGCCGCGTTGCCGTTGATCTCCAGCAGCTTCGCATCTCCCTCGGGCGGGAGAGTCAGAGCCGATGAAGCGCCACCTTCACGAGCTGGTCCGCCAGGCATGGCACCCGTCTTGAGAACAAGCGTCGGGTCGGAACCGTATTTCAGGCCACGTCCTGCCTGAGACAGGAGATAATCCGCCTCAATGACCGTATCGATGGCGCGTTCAAACGTGCAGTCTCCATCGGGATCACCGAGACTGCCGCCAAGGTTCCGGATCCACACGATCGGTACGAAACCAAGCCCATGACGAACCGAACGGCTTTTATCCCGCTCGCCCGGGGCATCGGCGGATACCGGCCAAGGCGTGAGGATCTCGCAGTCGTCGGCGGTCCATGTCCGCTGCCACCAGTGGTCAACGGCCATTCGGTCTTCGGGGATCGCAAACCCTTGAGCTGCAAGATCACGACCTTTGACGGTGTATCGCTCACAGACGGACGTCAGCTCACCGTTATCCGAGCCCCAATGTGGGGTTAGAAACGCCGTATCAAGCAGCGTCAGGCGAGGGATATTCTCCGCAACTTCCGCGAGAATGGCGACAGACCCAACCGAACCCTCAATGGCAGCTTGATTGAAGAGCTGTTCCAGGCCTGCACAATGAGAAAACGCTGTTAGGACCTCAACTGTCTCAGGACTATTCGCAACGAAAGACGGCCAGTGCGTATCCCCGAACAGCAGGGAAACGCTGTCCTCTACAACGGTTCGGCACATGTTCGTTCGTACTGATGGGCGACGGCGGGAAAGGGGGATATATTCACCAGCCCCGCTACGCTCCGTGGCGAAGTCATTCGGTATCCTGTCGTACTGCGAACAGTTCAGCACCCGCCGCAAGGCCAGCAGTCGCCCGCATCGTGCCGGTTGCCCTTTCGGGTCCGGATACGTGCTTTTGAGAGATAGCCAGTCCATGACTTGCCCTTAACGGCCGAGAGAGAATGATGTTGGCTGCCAGGCGGCAGGACCGATCTGCTTTTCAAGCATCAGTTCAGTTAAGCCCCAAACCAGAGCATCAGCCCGGTCAGGTGATTTCGAGCCCTGATAGCCAGCCGCAGAAAACTGGCACATTTGGTCCTCAAGGTCGGGAAAGCGCCCGTGATGAACAACCTTGCCTTGCTCATAGAGTGCCGCCACAGGCTCAGCCCGAGCAGCCTTGCCGCGCGATGCCGTCACCAGCTTCACCGGCGCAGTCGGTCGAACTGCACGGATTGTGTTCTCCACCATCGCGCCGCCAAAATTCTTCTCGGCAACGATCCGGTCGGCTTTCCAGAGATCCAAGGCATCCAGAGCGGCTTTCGCCCACTGAGCAGGGCCCATGCGCCCCGTCAGATCGGCAAGAACGCGCCCCACGCCGTCACGGTCCAGCCCGCAAACGGAAATCCCAATCTCATCAGAACGCTTGTCTTCCTCGCCAGCACAACCCGACGGATCAACCGACACAACAATGCGCTGCATCCGGGAGAGTATTTCCTCCCGGTTCGCATTCGTTACCTGAGCATCGCGCTTGATCCGGTCCAACGTCCAGAGAGCGCCTTCAATGGCGGTCTGGTAGTTGCCATGGAGGAAGCGTTGCCGCTCTTTCTCAGGAAGCCCCTCAAGAAAGGCCAGATATTCCGGCGTCAGATTATCCCGGTTTGCGTCCGGGTTGATCTGCATCGTCGCATACGCCTCCGGGTTCGGAAGCGGCTGCCCGGATTTCGGCTCGACCTTGCGTTCGAATACCCCGTACAGCCAGTGAGACGTCGTAGGCGGGTTGGCGTCGATGTACTCTTTTGGCGCCAGGCAGGTTCTCTGAGCAAGACGCGTTAGCAGCATATTCCGAGCCGCATAACTGATCTGGCTCGCCTCGTTCATGTAAACGGTGGCGAATTCCAGACCGAGGATCTTTTCCGTCCGGTCTGAACTGTCCAGCCCGTGAAACAGGATCTCTGAGCCGTTGGGAAACCGAACGTACCAGTCAGTCTGGTTCAGCGTGTAAGGCAGATCCGGAAAACAGAGGCGCATCACCTTCTTGAAGGTGTCGTTGATGACCGTCGCTTTGAGGGCGTTAAACCGGTGCCTGAAAATTCCATGCCGTGAACCGGGGGCTTTGACCGCCCGGATCACAATAGCCCGCACCAGTAGAAACGTCTTGCCGGAGCGAGAGCCGCCACGGAGCAGAATATGCGTCGCGGGCGAACCCAGCAGCCGGTTTGCTTCAGCCTGCGCGGGGTTCAGCTTTGCGACCATACTTACAGCGCGTCGTCGTCCGATGTGATGGTGATGCCGATTTCTCCGGACGTCTCAAGCTTGTCTTTGAACATCCCGAGATGCCGTCCGAGTTGAGTAAGTGCGCCAAGCTTATCCCAAGACTTAATCTTGGCGACGTGCTCGACCTCTTGCCCCTGCGTACCAGGAACGGGCTTTACCACCACCTCAATCGAGGAAATCCGGGCCGCAGCATACTCATCCATGTCTTTTGGATGCTTGAGAGAACCATTTTCTGAGAAAATATCGCGAATGTCGCCAAAGCCAAGCTTGGCCAACTCTTGCAAGACCCGGTCCTGAGTAATTTCCGTTCGCTTGGAGCGACGCCCTTGCGCCTCAGAAATCGCATCTTGAATTTCTGGTTTCTGGAGGTTTTCAGAGCCGATCTTAGCTGCCGTCTTCTGGCTGTACCCGGCACGCAAAGCAGCCTGAGTTGCATTCAGATCGACAAGGTATTCCTCAACGAACCGCGCCTGCTTCGGCGTTAGGTTCGCCATTGTTCGCTCCGGACTTTAGAGAATTTCACAGTCGCATGGGGAATGCCGCATTTCAAAAGCCCGAGCCTGAACCTCTTTCGAGATCCCCACCTGAACCTGCGCCATCAAAGCACCAAACGCCAATCCGCCAGCCAAAACGACAGACGAGACCGGAACGCCAAACGGCACACACCTGATTACATAACCGCTATCAACCTGAAGGCTGAGCGCTTCAAACCAATCCAGCGCCACATCGGCACGATGGCGAGGGCAGGGACCAACCTCAATCGGGCAAATCGCAACGCTCCGATCAGTGACCGGGGCTACGAGATAACGCCCATTACGCCACCACACCACAGATCCAGTCTGGATGGGTGACGGCATGAGTTTGATTGTCCAGTGATGACGCTAGGCGCAGGTGTCGCAGCGTGAAAAAACAATCTCACATCTGTGACACAGGTACAAGCACTTTCTCCGCCCTAAGCTCAGCTCGTCGTTGACTGCGCTTGAGCTCGTAAAATTCAGTGAGTTGCTGAAGAACATGCGCACACCGGCCCGACACTTTGTGGCTCGCCTGCGCGCGACTGACACCCGGATAAAGCAGGGCACCCATTGCCGAAAGCGACAGCTCCTGAACCAGCATCCAGTTCAGGATCTTGAACGAGCAAAGCCCAAGCGAGTTAGACACTTCCCGAAGATGAGCGCTCGCACGCCCGCGAAAGATCAGCCACGAAACAGCGTCGTGTTTCAGCGCTTCTTCCTGCTCAACGTGCCGCCGCTCAGAAACGGGCAGGGCTTCGAAATAGCCATTGCGGGCCAGGTCATATTCCCGCTGCCATTTCTTGGCAGACGCCACATCATCGCCGGTAATATCGCCAGCCAGGTGAAGCGTGTTCACGACAGTAGCTTTCGCGCGCCGAACCTTCTTCCCAGATCCGACCGTCTCATAATCGGCCTTCGCCACCCGCTCAGGCGTAGGCGAATTATCCTCTGCTCTCGGCAAAACGAACGCCGTTTTTCGCGTCTGTTTGGGAGTGGAAAACTGGCGGATCGTATCGCCGAGTCCGGCGCGGGCATTCGGGGATTTTTGCATTGCAGAATCATAGTACAGGCTAAGCTGGCTGTACAAGGACAAAACGACACGATGATTGGCGAACATACCCATTGCGCTCAACCCATTTAGGGTGAAGACTTTCGTTGAGACCCTGTAACTCCACAGGACATTGTTATGTCATTTGGGAACAACGCATTTTCTGCGCTGACGCACTTCGCCCTCGCATACCAAATCGCAGAGTGGGGCTGGGTCGTTGGCCCGCACACCTATGGGTCTCCATTAATCCTGGAAGCTGGGGAAGCTCACCTCACAATCGGCGACTACTGCTCCATCGGGCCAAATGTCACAATCGCTTTGGGCAATCACCGCGCCGATCTTGTGACGACATATCCGTTCAAAACTCTTTCCCAGTTCTGGCCGAAAGCTGAAGAAGGGGAAGGGGACCATTCATCGAAAGGCGATGTGGTCATCGGTAACGACGTCTGGATTGGATCTGGCGCAACTATCCTCTCTGGGGTCACGATAGGCGATGGAGCAATTGTTGCGGCTGGTGCGGTCGTGACCAAAGATGTCGCCCCCTATGGCATAGTAGGAGGCAACCCGGCCAAGCTGCTCAAATTCCGCTTTTCTGAAAGCGTTATCGCACGATTGCTGGCTCTGGCATGGTGGAACTGGTCGGAGGAGGTTCTTCAGGAGCGCGTGAAGGATCTTATGAATGGGGATATAGAGGCGTTTTTGGAGCGGTACGAGTCAAACGATTGACTACACAAAAAACAAAATCAGGTTGGGCGTACGACTGCTGCAAGTGCGGGAAGATTATATATTTTATATAGAAATACGAAATTAATTAATATTGAATTATTAATAAGTTATTTTTAATTTTTCTTCTATCTTATTCCAAAATTCTCTATTTTCTAAATTAATTAAATTGGAAAATATTTCCTGATACTTTCTATATTGATTATATACAGTAAAGAATATATTTTTTTCACCATCATTTAGTGATGAAAAATCTAAATTTCTATACGTCAGTTCATAATCTATAAAATGCCATAGTAATTTTCCTGTTTCTAATTCGTTCCATGCCATGGGTGAAACAAGGGATTTAAAGACTATTTTTGATGTGCCTGCTGTCGTATCACTTGATACGTTTTTTATAATCTCCCCCATTTGTATGTAGTCACCTATGTAATTTGAGGGAAACCCCATGTTAGCCACGGACTGAGATGAAGCGCCAACCATTGAATTAAAATTTGAGTTTATTGAATCAGAAAAATACCGAGAAACATCTATTAAAGCGCCAATCTGACCTGAGTCGTTTTGCTTCTGAGCAATTTTGTAAGCAAATACTCCGACGCCAATCGTAGCGATAGCGCTGATAAATGATGCCCCTGCAGAAACCCAAGAAGATATTGAATCTGCAGAATCATTCCAGATTATAAAAACCATTACAAAGACAGAAACAATGGAAATTGGAATCGAAAAAACAAGTGAGAAGAATTTGATATAGCTCCACACATTTTTTTCTTTAATTTTTTTTATTGGCATTTTTTGTCCAATCTGTTCTTCAATTTCTAATTGGCGCCTTTACACGCCTTGGAACAATATCGAACCTGATCCCAGTCCTTCGCCCACTTTTTGCGCCAAGTGAACGGACGCTGACAGACGGGACAGACCTTCGAGGGCAGATCCCGCTTGGCTGGCTTGCGCTCGATTTTTCCTTTACCTCGCGCCATCAGAGCTAACGCCTATGTCTTCGGACAAGGCGGCCTTACGAGGCCGCCTTGATAAAATTACCCCCAAGGGCGCTGAAGCTCAGGAAACGCTTTCCCGGTTTTAATCTCGGAAATCCTTCCAGGATTGACGTCAAAATCAGCCGCAATGCGGTTCTGATATTCCTGCGTCGCAAGACGTGCGATGATAATCTGCGCGTCCAGATCGGTCAGTTTTCGTGAGGGTTTTCGGTTACTTTTGGCCATATATGCGGTCCTTTTGTGTGAAAAGAACCGCCTTGACCGATGCTTGTTGAATAACGCATAGAGTACGCGCTACATACGGATGAGCATTTCCACGGGCGGTTCTGACGCTTGTGGAATTGAAAAGGGCGGGACGGGAATCCTGCCCTTTTCTCGTTTCTGGAGCCTTTGTAACGCACACCAAAAGCTCGTGCAACGTATTTTGCCGCACAGCGCGTTTTCCAGCTTAGGGTCGGATACCTCTATCGGATAATTTTAAAGCACTCTACGGACAACCTCGCGGCTCTCAGGGTGGTTTTAGGACTGATATCGACCCCATCGACCTTATCGGGGGCTTCATCCGTTCGTCCGCTACTCCTGAAGTGGCACATTCGGGGTTGTCACCCAAGTTCTTCCACACCTTCGGCAAGCGCCTGTCTGGCCATCCGGGCAGAGCGAACAACAGCGGCGATTTCGGCATCGGTCGGCTTGGATCGCTCGCGCTGCTCAGGAGGCGCTTCGACCATCGCAAGCATGGTCTTGAGCACTGAAACCTCGTCCCTGATCCGCTCGGCAAAGGGCCGAAGGTGAGTGTGCAGCTCTCCGGGTGCTGGCCAACGCGAACCAACCGGGTAGCCGTTCCGGTCCGGCTGACGTGTCCAGGCCAAGCGGCTCTCCGGGTTCCAGGCTCCGGCAGGGATATCGCCACAGACCTCGAAAATCACTTCGGCCAGATCGCGGGACAGTTCTGTTGGAGCGTTCGTGACCAGCTTCGTGAGCTTCATCAGCCACGACGCCACGACAACCGGGGTTGGGGGCAGGGAAGCCCGTTCCGCGTCGGCGAGCTGCTTGCGAATGGCACAGACACGATCCGGCGTCAGATCGGACCGCCAGAGATACCCTTCGCGCTTGGCTGCAATCAGCGCTTTCAGGTCGCCGGTGGCGGGCGTGTAGGTCGGGGCAAGGACGACGGCCCCCGCGCTTTTGGTCGCTATGCTCATGCTCAAACCCCCTCGATATCGGGCACGCCAGCCCATGCGGCGTTGACCGCAGCTCTGCGATCAGCCTGCGTGGGACGGGCTGTTGGCCGAATGTCCTGGTCTCGCCTGACCCAGTTCCGCCAGGTTGCATCCCAATCGGCTTTGCGGCCCTTGGGATCAGGAACACCAACCCAATAATCTCGGAAAACTGCTGCAGTTCGCTCAGGATCGACGCCGTTGGCTTGAGCGAACTCGACCATTTCCGCCGAAGGTCGCCAGTTGGCGGCAAGCCGGGAGGCCCGTTTCGATTTTTCCGATTTCGGATTTTGAGCGCGCTCGCTCTCGAACGTAGTGAGAGAGTGTATATCTGCTTCTGTATCTGCTTCTGCTTCTTGGTGTTTAAGGGTGGGGGTTGCCTCTTGGTTAAGGGTGGGGGTTAACCCCTTGTCTTCTTCAGGCTTAACCTTAGTTGCCTTCTTTGGTTTGATCTGGGGATTACCCCCTTTCTTACCGTTGGCAGATGCTTCGTCGCTGATAGCCTTATCCCTGACCATGCGGCGGCTATAGATCGTGCCATCGTCTGAACGGCTGAAAACTCCGTTTTCTTCAAGTTCAGAAACGTGTTTCGATGCCTCACGTTCTGAGCACCCAAGCACGGCTGCAAGCTGCCGCATATTGGGAGCACGACCATTCACCAAGAGGTGTCCGACCGGATTTGCATCTGCCATCAGGCACAGAATTTCGATCCATGCGCCACGCGCTGCGAGGGAGCACATTCTCAGCGCAGGATCACGTTGCCAGTCTTGCCACCAAAATTTTGCCCATCTACGCGCGCTCATGCCATCACCTCCGCATCTACAATTTCAGTGATCGTCACGACCGTCTTCTGCTCGCACAGACGACACTTCACACCCCGCACTTCGAGCGTGAGATGCTTCGGACCATCGTCCACGACAAACCCCAGCCCGCGCTTGTTCTTGATGCGCTGGCGAGCGCCTGGCGTCCGGACGGTCAGCGGGCGCGGTGTGGTCAGGCAGTCGATCAGACGCTTGGCAGAACCCACTAGATTGTCTGTGTCAGGCGTTCCAACGGAGTGCCGCTCGATCAGGACGTGAGCCCTGTCGAACGGCGCAGAAGGCCGCAGGTGATAAGCTACAGCCGCGACTTCACGTTGCATCTGGTTCTTCTGCCTCGCCGCCGTGAAATGGCTGTAACCGGTCGTGCGGTTCACGAGAGGGTAAGGCGCGGGAAGAGTGAATGAGATTGTCCGGGTCATCTCACATTCCCAGCGCACGACGGTAGATATCCAGCAGCGTTTCCTGCTCTTCGACCTCGGCAGGCTCCTGCTTGCGAAGGCGGATGATCTGCTTGATGACCTTCACGTCAAATCCGGCAGACTTCGCTTCCGAGAAGATATCCTTGATATCCCCGGCCAGAGCTTTGCGCTCCTCATCCAATCTTTCCACTCTCTCAATGATTGAGCGGAGACGGTCGGCAGCAATACCGCCCTCAGAAACGCCGGAATTGTGGCCTGTCATGTCTTGTGTCATCTGTTCTGGCCTCTCATCGGGCGGATCGTTTCAATCACGACGTATCCGAGGGCGTTCAGCACCCGTTTGCGTGAGTCTGTACGGCCGTTGTTCACGGCCTGGGATATGTCGGACTGGGTGATGCCGAGGCGGCGCGCGAGGGCGTGTTGACCACCCGCCATCTCGACCGCATCCGCGATTATTGATCGCGCTTCTGTAATCGGTAGGTCGGTCACTTGCGCAACTCCTCTTCCGCCGCTCTCAGGGCACGCTTCATCTTGTCGGCCCACGTTTCCCAATCGAACCAAGAGACGTGCAGGCAAAGCACATGGCATGACGGCGGAGGGCCAGCCTCTCGCTTCAGCCAAACAAACCGGCGTCGCAGCCGGACTTTGAACCAGGGCATGTATCTGCTCCTCGTGCGTGCTGGCGTTCTGCAACCAGCATCAGCACCTCGTTTCTGAGGTTTTCGGACGAGGCCATCAGCTCAATCAGCGCTTCCGCATCGGGCGCATTTTTGTCTGACAGCCAATTACGTGCAGCACGGGGCGTTTTCTTCGCAGCCCGCGCCAGCATTTCGGCTCCTGATCGAAGGGGCATGAACTCACGCCGGATCGCTTCAAGAAGTCGGTCGCGGACGGGCGCAACGATAACGGCGCTCATTCGCGGAAACTTTCGGTCAATAATTGGCAATTTTCGGTCGAGATTTGCCCGATCATTTCCCACGCTTTTTCTCCATTCTTCGTCATGTCACTGAGCGAAGAGGAGAAACCGCAGATGGAGGACATGCCGCCCCAGACACCACAATTGGAACAAAACATTGACGAGCCCGTTCTGGCTCGTGGCCTGATCCTGCAGGCGCGAATATGGGCTACTCTGCACCGCGGCATGTGCCAGGAAGTCAGAGACCACATCGCGCTTCGCGTTGCTGAGGAGTTAGGGGCGTGCATCGGGTGAGGTCAGCCGAACACGCCGATAAGCGGGCGAGGGATGCGATTTCCGAAGATGGCACGTCCCGCTTCAACCGGATCGGCGCCAGCTTGAATATCGCGGTCGAGCTTCGACAGCACGCTGAAAGAAGCTAACCCGCCAATCCACGTGGAGGCCGCCTTTTTGGCCTGCACCTTGGCATGTTTGCGCAGCGCATCCCGAACGGCCTTTTCCTGATGCGCTTTCCGGATCTCCGCGTCAGTTTTCGCCGTCCTGGTGCGGACAGTCTTCACGCCGCGCACTTTCATCGCGTCTCGAACTGACCATTCAGAGCAGCCGTATTTCAGGCCGATCTTTGCAAAAGAAAGACCTTTACGGCGCATTTTGAGCACGTTTTCGGTCTCAACGTCCCAATTAACGCCAACCCGCTTGCCATGAGCTGCCATCACTTCATCCCCCGAAACGGAGCCATGAAGGAAGGGATCACGCAGAGGGTGACGAGCATGGTCATGCCCGCGCCAATCGTTATAAACGCGCCGATTGTCTGGAGGTCAGGCATGCGCTGGCTCCTTGGTGGGGCGCTTGGCGCGCGTGGGGAGTGGTGGAAGGCAGGCCTTCAGCAGTTCATCAAGAGAGATGCCTGTGACATCTGCGATTGCAGGAACCCGGCTTGCCGGGATGCTTCCCTTGCGCTTCCACGATTGAACAGTGGAGGGCGAAAGTCCGAGCTTACGAGCGAGTGGGCGAGTGCCCCCATGCTCCTCGATGATGACGAGTGCTTTGGTCATGTGCGATATGTGCGACGAGTTCACACAAAAAGCAACGACTATTTCGCACAGACATGTGCGGTCTTTTCGCACATAGTAACGGAATGACAGATTTGCCTGTAAGAGAACGCCTGAAATCCCTGCGCTCGCGGGCTGGATATACGGTCAGAGAGTTTGCCCAGGCTCTTGGATATGAAGAGCGTTACTCGACGTACGCTTCGTACGAGGGGAAATATAAGAAGCCCTTCCTGCCTGTCGATTTGGTCAAAGGAATGCTCCCCTTGCTCCTTGACCGCGGCGACCCGCCAATCACAGCTTCCGAAGTATGGGAACTGGCTGGTGTAGCGCCTGGCTCAGAGGGAATTGCGGACAGTATCCAGCGAGCGGAGCGCGCAGAGAGGGCCAAGAAGCCAAACCATGGCGAAGTCGTCATCAATGAGTTCGATGTTTCTCCGCAGGCTGGCGGCGGTGCGCTTGTAGCTGAAAATGGCGGAGATGGAGACATGCACGTCTCGCTCGCCACATGGACGCTGCCAAAAGCATTTCTTGAGAACTACGTGCCAGATAGCTCGGGTCTCGCTGTAGTCCGCGTCATTGGTAATTCAATGGAACCCGATTTCATGCCGGGCGACCGGGTGCTTGTGGACACGCACCACAAGATCCTGAGCCATGACGGTGTGTATGTTCTTTGGAACGGACATGGGGTGGTCATCAAGCAGCTTCAGCTTGTCCCCCTGAGTGACCCCGCGCGCGTTCGTATCATCAGCGTGAACAAGACATACGACACAGACACGGTTCTTCTCTCGGATATCGAGATCAACGGCCGCGTCGTTGGGAAGTGGACTTGGAAGTAACCAGGAAATCCGGCATGAATTCCTCAGCCAGCAAGTACAAATTTACACTCTATGTAGATGAGGCTGGGGACGACGGCCTAAAAGCTTATCTTAATGATGATAACGATCTCAGTTCAGAGTGGTTCGTTCTCGGCGGCATTGTCAGTAAAACATCAGATGAGCCGGAATTGCTTCGTAGATTGAATGACGGGGCAGCTAGGGCGGGCCTACCTTTTGGTAGGGATATTCACTTCGCGCGTTTAAATCATAAGAAGAAAGCAATTATATGCCACGAATTAGGATTAGGGCCATTCCGTTGGTTCTGCGTCATATCGCACAAAAAAAATATGCGAGCACACAGGAACGCTAAGGCAGAGTCAGTATCCAAAAAGCAGAAATTTCTATATAATTGGATGCTCAGATTGTTACTTGAGAGAGTAACTAGATATTGTAAGGAATATAATGACCGATGCTCTGTTAAAAGCAATGTTAGCGATTTGAGGGTTATCCTCTCTGATCGAGGAGGATTAAGAAAGCCTGATTTTGGAGATTACTTTACCAGACTTTGGATACAATATCACAGTGGAACTACACATTTAAGAAAAGGATTGATCGACTTCTCAGTTTTTGACCCACCCAATATCTTTATATTCCCCAATACAGAAAAATATGGTCTACAGTCAGCTGACTTTATTGTCAGTGCTATTTATAAAAGTCTTCCCCAAAAGAGGCAGCAGAACCCAAAAATTGAATATGTCGAGGCCTTGATGCCACGCTGTGCGTCCCTTGATGGAAAGATCTTTGGGGCAGGAATAGTCATATTTCCACCAGATTGGGCAAAATCCCTGTCTGGTGAACAACTTGAATCTATTAAGTATTTTGCAGAAATAGTGGCGAGCCCCCGTCTCTGCGTTCCCACTAGAGAGTTGGATAGGTTGCCATCCTAAGGGAAACCATCTCTCCAGCTGCGTCCCGAAGGTAGCCCAGAGTGCACTCGGCGTTGCTCGCCTGACCCAAATCTAAACCGGTTTAGTTATATTGCCAACCCGGCTCCGGTCGGGTTTCTTTTTGTTTCATGATTGCCATGATCTTGCACAAGAGACCCTGCCTTGTGAGTGCAGGAGGTTCCTATGAACAAGATTGCAAAGATTAGCACTGCTATTGGACTGGCTCTCGCACTCTCAGCCTGTTGGGGGCCCGGTCCTGATGGAATGGGCGGCCCGGGTGGCGGTGGCCCCGGAGGTGATCAAGGCGGACCCGGCGGCGGTTACAGTCAGGGCGGAGGCCCAGGCGGTGGCGACATGGGAGGAATGGGCGGCGGCGGTGGCGGCCCAGGCGGCGGAATGTAAGATCGAGACCCAGCTTCGGCTGGGTTTTCTTTTATCGGGGGGAACTGCCACCGCACGCAGACTTTAAATGGTCTCATCACAAAAATTTGGAGGAGGGGACCATGCACGGCGTATCTGATTTGATCTTCGACCTGCTGGAAAGTCATGCGAGCGAGCTGCCCAATCCACCCCCTCCAATGCCACCGCCGTTGCCACCTGCGCCCAATCCGCCCACCTTACCTGATGAGCCACCCCCGATGGAGGAACCGCCGGAGCTTATGAATTAAAAGCAAATCTAGATTTATATTTGTTGCGATGTTGATATGGTCTCTCATCTAAGGCCCGCATCTCGCGGGCTGTAGGAGAGGGCTTGAATGAGCAAGATCATCAAAATCAGCGCAGGCATCGGATTGGCATTTGCAATGGCTGCATGCAGCACAACTCCGACAGATGCAGGCAAGACGGGCGCTAAGCCTATTGGTGAGCCCACAGCCTATTACGGGCGCGACAGAGACAACTGAGAGCTTTGAACCCGGTGAAAGCCGGGTTTCTTTTTTTGTGCGATAGAATCGATAAAATCATACATGTGCGATTTTATCGCTTGACCATTGTGTGATAACGTCGCACATAGACTCTCATGCCCCACAGCGGGGCGGGGAGATCAACAATGGCAAACCTGCCGGACAATTTCTCACAGACGAGTTTTAACCAGAGGTTCGTTCCTGCTGCTCTACAGAGCGCGAACGACGAGCTGGAAAGCCTTGAAGCTGCCTTTGATGCGCTTGAAGAGCTGGATGACCTGAACGCGGATCAGGAAGCAGAATATTGGGAGCTGGAACGCCAGATTGGCGAGGCTCGGTATCTCCGTAATTACCTGGAGACGAACTGATGTCCGAGGTTCTCGACCGCCCACAAGGTAAGCTGGTCACGATGGAGTTCAATACGGCTCTCGGGCGAGTTCAGTCAGTCACCGGCATGCTCCTACGCTTCAGAGATGGAGCCCGCGCGATGGGAAGCAGCGACATTGCTGAAGAGTGTAATGTCGCAAAAGACGAGCTCGAACAGCTTCTCTCAGAACTGACCTTCTCAGAATAACAGCCAAGTAAACACAGGAAATTCGAACAATGCGTGAAGCAGTGAACGGGAGAGGTGCGTCTATGTCGTTCGTTCCTCATCCAGATACAGTCCGTAAGATCCGGCAGTTACACCGGATGGCAGACTACCTCCGCAATCAGCGCAATATCGCCCCAACTCAGGGACTGCGCGAACTGTACGAAACACAGCTCATCGGCAAGCTTGACGAGATTGCTGCCATTGAGAACGGCCCTGCCGTCGCTCGCCTGCGCAAGTTAGCAGAGTCCGTGAAGCCGGGACTGTTCTTTATCATGGCTGAGTTGGATGGAGCGAAGGCATGAGCGAGGCTCTTACGAAAGACCCGCGCGACGTGGCGAACGCTCAATATGCGCAGTTCCTCAAGCCTGCGATCAAAGCCTTCAACAATGCATTGGAGCTGCTACGCGCGGCCAACGATCCGGATGGGCCGACTGTGGATCTGATCGACGCAGCGGAGCAGGCAGAGAAGCAGTTCAAGGCCGCTGCTGGTGCCCTTCGCGCTGCGCTGTTCGCGGAAATGCAGGCGACCGGTCAGTTCGAAGTCGAGGGAAACGGCATCGCCGCATCGCTTCGGGCAGGCTCCACGTCAGGAGAAGTCACGGACGAGAAGGCGCTCAAGGCCGCTCATCCGGATCTCTATATCCCGCAGCCGGACAAGCTCGACAAAGCGCGGCTCACGAAAATGCTCAAGGCCATCGGCTCAGTGCCGGGCGCGAAACTCAGCACTGGCGAACCGTCGCTCGCCATTCGGAGGGTTTGAGGACATGAACGCAGTAGCAACGACGCAGGGTCATGCGCCTGCAATCCAGATCACCAGCTTCAATGAGCTGATGCGCTTTGCTGAAATGGCGTCTCAGAGCGGAATGGTGCCGAGCCAGTACAACGGCAAGCCGGGTGCCGTTCTGATTGCTGTGCAGATGGGTTCTGAGCTTGGTCTGGCTCCGATGCAGTCACTCCAGAACATCGCAGTCATCAACGGTCGCCCGAGCGTCTGGGGTGATGCGCTTCTGGGTCTCGTGAAAGCGTCCCCTGTCTGTGATGACGTGATCGAGACAATGGAAGGCGAGGGCGATCAGATGACGGCAATCTGCGTCGCCAAGCGTAAAGGCAAATCACCTGTTGAAGCTCGGTTCAGCGTGCAGGATGCCAAAGATGCGGGCCTGTGGAATAAGCAGGGGCCATGGAAGCAGTATTCCCGTCGCATGCTCCAGATGCGAGCCCGCGGATTTGCCCTTCGTGATGCGTTTCCGGATGTGTTGCGCGGTCTGATCACAGCTGAGGAAGCCGCAGACATTCCGCAGGACGATTTCCGCAATAGCGTCAGCAATCAGCCCCCTGTGAATGTGACGCCTCAGAAGCGCCAACTCCCACGTGAAGAGCGTCCGGTTGATCACGTTCAGTGGTTCAAGAGTCGCTTGGCAAATTGCTCGGACACGGGCTGCGTTCTCGCACTCGAAAGCAACTGGGCCAAGACACAGAAGAAAGCCTCCGACGCAGGAAAGCCGATTTCAGAAGAGACGCTCGACGCAGTGAAAGATCTGATCGCGGATCGTTACGGCGAGCTCGTCCAGCAGGAACAGCAGCAGGCCGCCGAGAACGCGAGTGTTGAGCTTGAGGAGATGCCAGCATGACCCGCGACCTGGACCAAGACATGCGCCCGGCCATCTGGGTGCAGCAGATGGCGGAGACGCTGCGGGAAGCCGCGAACGAGTGGAAGCACACGCCGTGGGGCCGAGACCTCACGAGCGATGTTGCACGGATTGAGCGCCTGGACGGGCGATTTGTTGGGGGTGAGGCGTGATGTCGGAAGCGAAGTTTGCGCCTGGTCCGTGGGCTTGGTTTGGAACTGCTGGAGGATGCCCAGAGATCTATCTTGCGACTAACCATTCAGGGCGTCGGTATGTGATGGGATTTCAGCGATGGGGATTGAATGGGGCGCAGCCTTCCTTCCAGCCCGAAGGCCGGGGGATGGTGAAGGCAAAAGACCTTCTGCAATTCGAAGTCGGCGATCAGTCGATTGTTGGCTTGGATGCGGCTCAAAAAGATACGTCTGTCTATCGGTTTCAAATCCGCGGGATTGCAGCTCCCGATGCCCATCTAATCGCCGCCGCACCGGAGCTTTACGAGGCTTTGCGCATGGCTGCGAATGATCTGAACACTGCGGCGAGCTTACTCCCAGACATTGCTCCTGCACTCCTTGAAACGGTGAAGCAGGCAAATGCCACCCTTACCAAAGCCCGAGGTGAGGCATGATGCACCTCCCCACCCTAATCGAGGCCCTGGCCCTCGTGATCCTGTTCCACCTGTCGGCCGGTCAGCGGCCGGGGAGTGTTTGAGGTGAGTGAGACGATGACTCGCGTCGAGTTCAAGTGCGATCTACTAGAAGCTCTTCAAGAGCAGGGCATGGCCCGCAAAGAAAAGCTCGGAGTTTCTCCTGGCGAAAGAGTGGATCGCGTCACCTACGAATTGGACCGTATGGGATGGGCTATAGTCCGGAAGGGAGAAAATCCATGACGGACCTGACACTAACCCGCCCGCAACGCAACGTCCTGAACCTGCTGCGGGCAGAGCCGGACGTCTGGCACGCACCGACGCAAAAGGGACGGTTCGCGTATCCGTTCCTCGTTCGCCGCGGGCTGGCAGAGTGCAGTCCGGACGGGCTCTATCGCGCCGTTAAGGTGAGGGAGGGCGCCCATGGGTGAGACGCTTGATGAAACGATGACCTTTCAAGATGTTCTTGATCGCCTGAAAGGCCGCATCGGCAAGACGAAGCTCAGAGAGCACCTGAGTCGCGTCCAAGAGTTCCACGGAGGCCCTACGCACCGCCGATGGGGTAGCCGCATTATCTTCTATCCGGCAGATTACAAACGCCTTCTGTTGAGCTTGGAATGCCCCTTAAAGTCTACAAACGCCCCAATTCAGAAACGCTCTATGTCCGTGGAACTGTCAAAGGACAGGGCGTTTATGAAAGCACAGGAACTGCTGACCCGAGGCAGGCAGAAGAATACCGCGCAAAACGCGAAGCAGAACTCTGGCAAGAAGGCATCTATGGCAAACGCGCCGTTGTAACGTTTGCTCATGCTGTGACCGCTTATCTGGAGGCAGAGCCAAGGTCCGATGCGACCAAGGCTTACCTTCTTAGGCTTCTGGATCACTTCGGGACAATCCGCCTTTCGGACATCGATCAAACATCATTAGATCAGGCTTATCGGCATATCCTTCGGGACGGTGCCGAGGCCAGTTCAGCCACCAAGGTTCGATCGGTCCTCACGCCACTGCGGTCAGTTCTCGAGTTCGCTGCCATCCGCAAGTGGTGTGACCGTCCCGCGTTCGACAAGCCGCGTATTCCGACGAATAGAACGATCTACTTACGCCCCGAGCAGGTAACGCGCCTTATCGAGTGCGCAGCGCCCCACCTTAGGCCATTACTGGTTTTCCTATTCGGAACCGGAGCCAGAATGTCGGAGGCGCTGGAACTGGACTGGTCGAGTGTTGATCTGCGCGGGCAACGGGCAGTGGTGTGGCAGAAGCAGGGCAATGAACGACACATCGATCTCCCGGCAAGGGTGTGTGCAGCTCTGGCGGCATTGCCGAATCGGGATGGTCGTGTGTTTCGTCCCGTCCGTTCTCGCAAGTCGCGAAGCGGGCAGGGGAAGGAGGTCGGGAGCGCCTACTTTGAAAATGGCCGCACGAGTGGTGGACAGATTAAGTCAGGCTGGTCAGTCGCATGCCACAAGGCTGGGCTGCCTGGAAAGATGCGGATATGGGTGCCGAAAGGGAAGCAGACAGAACGGCACTTCTTCGTTCCAGACGTCACGCCTCACGATGCTCGTCACACGTGGGCAAGCTGGCAATACTGCATCCACAAGGATCTTATGAGACTGAAAGCAGACGGCGGCTGGGGGAACATTACGACAGTGACTCGGTACGCCAAGGTGATGCCAGATGCCTACCGCGATGAAGTCATAGAGTGGCTGGGGATAAGTGGCTAAATGTGCAGAATTGGTGCAGTCCGCTATTGGACTGCGCTAGACCCGTTGTTAAACCGCCATTTTCTGTGATTTCTCAACTACCTTGACATGGTAGGGGTCACAGGTTCAATCCCTGTTGCGCCCACCACCCGATCCGGTCAGAATTTTTCCTGAAAATCTACAAATCAAAGAATGCTCTAACCAGCGTCTTTTCCAAGCGGCCCTATAGCCCCTTAACAAGCAAAAACAGTCATATCTCGCGCTTGGCTCGCTTACAGGCTTCTGAACAATATCTGACCTGATCCCAGTCCTTGGCCCATTTCCGACGCCAGGAAAACGGCCGGACGCAAACAGCGCAAATCTTTTCAGGCAGATGAGCTTTAGCCGGCTTTCGGTGAATTTTTCCCTTACGGCGCACAGTTTGCTTCAGCTCTTCAAAATGCCAACTCGCAAAGAATACAAAAAAGCCGCCCAAACAGGCGGCTTTTTCTACAGGCAAGAATGCCCGGACGTCATGCAACCTTGAGAGCGACCGCAGACTTCTTGCCATTACGGCCAGCTTCGACCTCGAAGGAAACCTCCTGACCTTCGTTCAGAGTCCGCAGACCTGCACGCTCAACTTCAGAAATGTGAACAAACACATCCTGAGCGCCACCTTCTGGCTGAATGAAACCGAAACCCTTGGTCGGGTTGAACCATTTTACGGTGCCTGTTGTCATAACGAGGCTCCTTATTAGAAAGGCGGTCGCGCGCAAAACACGCACGCAATCATAACTTTTAAGGGAAAAATTGATGCAACGCGCATCCATGATCCGGATAAAAGCATCCGCCAATGACGATATATATTTAAGCGAGATACAAATGCAAGAAAAACATAAAATATACTGAAAATAATGTTGTCATTATAAAACGAGAAAGAACCCAAATATTTGAAACGCAATATTTTTATCATTCAATTCTCAGACGGATTTTTAGAAAAATAATTTTCATCCGCTTGAATTTTCTTTGAAAAACAAAAAAAAGCCGGACCACCTCCACGGTGGACCGGCTTTTACAAAACTCAAAGAAACTTACTCGCCGTCGTTGAATTCGTCTTCTTCACCGTCATCATAAAGAACTTCTTCGACAGTGATAGAAAGAGTGTCATTCTCGCTCAGAAGATCAGCAACCGCGTTGGCTTCATCTTCTTCTTCATAGAGTTCGGCATCACCTGGATCCGAAACCCACTTTTCCGCAGGATTCCAGAACTCATCGTCCCCATTCTCCAACTCGCGGCGGATCAGGTAACCTGCGACTTCGTCACCAGCAATATCTTCATCGGCCATGATAATGGTCCTCCTTAGCGAGAAGAGAGGCTCTTTCATGTGTGGTGTCAATTCCTTTGAAAGCAGAGAATCTAGCCGTACCGCCTCATGAAAGATGAAACATTTTCGACAACGGCGCGGAAAGACGCTTTTTCCATCTTTTCATAAACCACTCTGATCAGACTGATAAATTTTTCCCCTTGGAACAGGATTTTTCTACCGCTCACAGTTCAAATAGGGTATATTTGGTCCAGATTAATGGAGGGCAGTTTCATGGTCGACAAAATCTCCAGCCTCTCTCTTCAAGACAGAATTGATGAATCGATCAAAGGCGGAATGCTGGAAGCCTGCGCCAGACATTCGGATATGTTTCTGAAGCCTCGATCGCCCACAGCGTCAAATGTGCTTCTCTGGACAGTCAGCACGTATGCAGCCCACACGCGACTAGACCTTCATCAAACCTTGAAGACATGCCAACCAACAAGAGATCCAAATTGAAGGCCACAACCCGACCGAGAGAACTCTCTCATCGTCAGTAGTAAATGGGGTGATGAGCCATAATTTACTCGCATCACCCCGATGCCTGCCCTAATGTTGGAATATGACAGACCAAACCGATCTTGATGATGACGATGTCGCACTAGATGCCACAGAGGAAGGAGAGAGTCTCCTCTCCAGCCTCATGCTGCCCGTCTGTATCCTGATTGGCCTGTCTATCGTCGGGATTATTATTGGTATCAGCTTCATATAAGGTGCGTTCACACCAATTCTTTTAGTTTTAGAAAAAAGACTCAATTGCTTCAGGCTTGGTCGCATCCAGCCAGCCTTGAAGCATATAGGCAGCAGCCATCTTATCCACGACTTCAGCGCGTCGACCCCGAGTCATATCTGCATCCTGAATCAGGAAACGATTCACCGCACTCGAAGACAACCGCTCATCCCATAAACACGCAGGCACGCCCAAACGTTCGGAAAGAGCCGTTGTCCAATCCGATGCCGCGCGCGCTGCAGGGCCAAAAGATCCATCAAGTGACAATGGCAATCCGACAACAATCGCCCCAACATCCTGACGCTTGACGATCTCTGCAAGCTCCTTCGCATTTTCCCCAAGTTTGCGCCGTTTCAGGCCAATCAGAGGGGAGGCGAGCATGAGGGAAACATCTGTCACTGCGACACCGATCGTCTTCGATCCTGGGTCTATCCCAAGGATGCGCTGATCAGTTTGAAGGACATTACGGAGGGCATGTGGATTGAACAGGGACATATCCCGGCGTTATGATCCGTCTGACGGCTGAAAAGCTACCATAATTTCCTCTTTTTCAGGAATGTTCATGTCGCTCGACGCGAAAACGGTCACGCGCATCGCCAGATTGGCGAGAATTGGTCTCGAACCGGGAGAGGTTGACGCTCTCGGCAAGGAGATGGGATCCATCATAGACTGGGTGGAACAGCTTAACGAAGTGGACGTCACGGATGTGCCTCCCATGATCGGCACCGGCCTGGCCAAGCCGCGCCTGCGGGAAGACCGCGTCACGGACGGCAATCGCCGTGATGACGTGCTCTCCAACGCTCCGGACCGTGAAGGTCCGTTCTACACGGTTCCGAAGGTGGTCGAATAATGTCCAGCATGCATGATTTTACGCTGGCTTCTGCCCGGGACGCCCTCAAGGCCCGTAAGATTTCCGCCGTTGAACTGACGAACGCTCATCTTAATGCCATTGAGCGTCTGGACGGCCGCCTCAACAGCTTCATCACTCGCACGCCTGATCAGGCCCGTGCAGCAGCCAAGGCTGCCGATGAGGCTCTGGCGAAAGGTGAGGGCGGAGCGCTAACGGGCATCCCGCTCGGCATCAAGGATCTGTTCTGCACGAATGGCGTCCGCACCACTGCTGCCAGCAAGATCCTGGGCAATTTTGTCCCCCCCTACGAAAGCACGGTCACGTCCAACCTGCTCCGTGACGGTGCAGTCTTTCTGGGCAAGCTGAACCTTGACGAATTCGCTATGGGCTCCGCGAACCTGACTTCCGCTTTCGGTCCGGTTGAAAACCCGTGGAAGCGCAATGGCTCTGATGCCAAGCTGGTTCCGGGTGGCTCTTCTGGTGGCTCTGCTGCGGCTGTAGCTGCGGGTCTGGTTCTGGGCGCAACAGGCACGGACACAGGCGGATCGATCCGTCAGCCGGCCGCCTTCACAGGCATTGCTGGTATCAAGCCGACCTATGGCCGCTGCTCCCGCTTCGGCACGATCGCTTTCGCAAGCTCGCTGGATCAGGCTGGCCCGATGGCTCGCAACCTTCAGGATTGCGCGATTCTTCTGAAATCCATGGCAGGTTTCGATGAGCGGGATTCCACAAGCGTCGATACACCTGTTCCAGACTACGAAGCCGCTCTGACACGCGGCGTCAAAGGCCTGCGCGTTGGGATTCCCAAGGAGTATCATGCTCCGGGAATGCCTGCGGAAATCGAGGCACTCTGGCAGCAGGGCATCAACTGGCTGAAGGCGGCCGGCGCGGAAATCGTCGATATTTCTCTGCCGCACACAAAGTACGGTCTGCCGACCTATTATATCGCAGCACTGGCAGAAGCCTCGTCCAATCTGGCTCGCTATGATGGCGTCCGCTTCGGTGAACGCGTCAATGGTTCCTCGCTGGATGCACTTTACGAAGCCACCCGTGCAGCAGGCTTTGGCGAGGAAGTGAAGCGTCGTATCCTCATCGGCACGCACGTTCTGTCGTCTGGCTATTACGATGCCTATTATCTGCGCGCGCAGAAGGTCCGTACGCTGATCCAGCGTGACTTCCTGAACGCTTACGAAAATGTGGACGTGATCCTGACGCCGACCGCTCCATCCGGCGCCTTCGCACAGGACGAGAAGCCAACCGATCCGGTGCAGATGTACCTCAACGACGTCTTTACTGTCCCTGCAAGCATGGCAGGCGTTCCGGCTCTGTCCGTCCCAGCTGGTCTCGATGCACAGGGCGTGCCGCTTGGGCTTCAGCTCATCGGCAAATTCTTCGACGAAGAAACACTGATCGCCGCAGGCCACGTCATCGAACAGGCCGCGTCCTTCACCCACAGACCCGCCATCCATGCAGGAGTGTCGGCATGAGCTATCGTATCACCGGCAACACCGGCGAATGGGAAATCGTCGTCGGGCTGGAAGTTCATGCCCAGGTCATCAGCAATGCAAAGCTGTTCTCCGGCGCATCTGCCTCTTATGGTGGCGAGCCGAACACACATGTCAGCCTGATTGATGCAGGCTTTCCGGGCATGCTGCCTGTTCTGAACCGGGAATGCGTCGCGCAGGCTGTTCGTACGGGCCTTGGTCTGAATGCCCAGATCAATCTGTTCAGCCGCTTCGATCGCAAGAATTATTTCTATGCCGATCTTCCGACAGGCTACCAGATCAGCCAGTTCGCTCACCCGATCGTGGGCGAAGGCAAGGTGCTGGTCGATCTGGCAGACGGAAGCACCCGTGGAATCGGCGTCACGCGCCTTCATCTGGAGCAGGACGCAGGCAAGTCCGTTCACGATCAGGACCCGACACGCTCTTTCATCGACCTGAATCGCGCAGGCGTGGCGCTGATGGAAATCGTCAGTGAGCCGGACATCCGTTCGCCGGAAGAAGCTGGCGCCTATCTGCGCAAACTGCGCCAGATTCTGCGCTATATTGGCACCTGCGACGGCAACATGGAAGAAGGCTCCATGCGTGCAGACGTAAACGTCTCCGTGCGAAAGCCGGGTGAGGAGGGGTATCGGACCCGCTGCGAGATCAAGAACGTCAACTCGATCCGCTACGTCATGCAGTCCATCGAAGTCGAAGCACAGCGCCAGATCGAAATCTGGGAAGCTGGCGGCGAAGTCGACCA
The DNA here is from genome assembly GCF_049887835.1 of Gluconobacter sp. NFX36. Classification (NCBI taxonomy): domain Bacteria; kingdom Pseudomonadati; phylum Pseudomonadota; class Alphaproteobacteria; order Acetobacterales; family Acetobacteraceae; genus Gluconobacter; species Gluconobacter sp. NFX36. The sequence continues at coordinate 233,916 of NZ_JAGEKJ010000005.1, forward strand.
AGAAACACGTCTGTTCGATCACGTCCGCAGCGAAACACGTTCGCTTCGCTCCAAAGAAGACGCGCATGATTATCGCTACTTCCCGGACCCGGATCTTCTACCGCTTGTCATCGAACAGTCCTGGGTTGATGAACTAAAAGCCGCCCTTCCGGAACTGCCAGAAGCCAAGCGCGAACGTCTGGAGCAGGACTACGGTGTCAGCCGTTATGAAGCCAGCGTCCTGACCGCAGAGCAGGCCGTTGCAGACTTCTACGAGACCGTTGCAAAGGGGGCAGATGCCCGTCTGGCCACGAACTGGATGCTCGGAGATTTCTTCGCAGCCCTGAACCGGACTGGTCGGTCCATTGAGGACAGTCCAGTCAGCGCAGAAGGCCTGCGCGAGCTTCTGGCTCTAATCTCGGACTCCACGATCAACGGAAAGATCGCCAAGGAAGTCCTTGAAGATATGGTGGAAACCGGCGAATCGGCTTCCGCAATCGTTGAGCGCAAGGGGCTGCGTCAGGTCACTGATACCGGAGCGATCGAGACGTCTATCCGCGAAATCCTCACGGCGAATGCTGACAAGGTTGCGGAATACAAATCCGGCAAGGACAAACTGTTTGGCTTCTTCGTGGGCCAGACAATGAAGGCCATGAAAGGAAAAGGTAACCCGGCTCTGGTCAACGAAATGCTGAAAAAGCTTCTTTCAGAATAAGACGTAAAAAAAGTGTCTTAGGGGGTTTGACGACAACGCCGTTCCCCCCTAAGAACGCTCCTGCAAACGCGATGTAAAAATCGCGTTTCAGAGCGGAGGGGTGGCCGAGAGGCTGAAGGCGGCGGATTGCTAATCCGTTATACGATGTAAGTCGTATCGTGGGTTCGAATCCCATCCCCTCCGCCATTATATATACCCCATAACAATTCATAGTGCTTTTAGTGTCATAGATCTGGCAGTTTTCTGCTGTTTGTGCACTCTATAATGCTCTGTGATGGTCCTTCAAGCTCATGCAGCGTCGGGGTATATATGGGGGTATCATTTTACGCGTGGGGGTATCGATGCTGACGGATATTCAGCTGCGCCGCCTTACGCCAGCAGAAAAACCTTACAAACGTGCGGATACGGGGGCCTGTTCATTCTCGTACAGCCCAACGGCTCGCGACTATGGCGCATGAAGTATCGCTTCGGCGGTCGCGAAAAGCTGCTCTCTTTTGGGGCATATCCGGAAGTCAGTCTGGCAGCGGCCCGCGATGCTCGGGACGCAGCCAGAAGCGAACTCCGGGCCGATCGCGATCCTGCCCTGACCAGAAAGCAGCGTCAGGCTGAAGCAGAGCGAGCAGACCGGCAGCTACAAGGTGTCGGAGAAAAGTGGATCTCGATTCAAGGCATTCAGTGGACGGAGCGCCATAGAGACGATGTGGCAACCAGCCTGCAACGTTTCGTATGGCCGACACTTGGCCGGATCAATCTTGATGACATCACACCTCCCATGGTGCTGGAGGTCATCCGTCGGATCGAGGCCGCACGTGCAAAAGAAACGGCACGGCGGGTTCGGCAAAGACTAAGTGCCATCTGGAGGGATCGAAGAACTGTTTGTTGATGCGCTTGTCTGATGATTTTAGTTTTTTGGCGCTTTGATTGAGGGTTTCCGGGGTGACTTTCGCTCTGCGTTTTGAGCAGATCACGGTCCATCGCCGGTG